>CAZEFJ010000025.1:6270-10914 GCA_964511465.1 uncultured Hyphomicrobiales bacterium | reverse complement strand
TGCTTGTCCCGGCTTAAAGCGTCAACTTGCCAGCATCCTTTTTCCACTTTTATCCGGATCGGCTTGAAGCCCATGGTTTCAACCTTCTTGAGCATTTTTTCCTCGCTTCCCCAATCTCCCATATTAACGTCGTTGCACAGCGTCTGAACTTCCCCTACATCGTTGTCACCGGCATGTGTGGGGGACGAATAGAGGCTGAATATGGCAAGCGCTAATAAGGTCACCGTAATATGGCGCAACGTAGCCTCCTTTTCGACAGGTGTTTGCCGTGGCCTATGGCAGTTCATGGCACGGGCTTGTCCGATAAATATGGCGCGCTGCAAGTGGTCCTGCATATTAGCATGGGCGGGGTTCTAATCATCACCTTCGCCGCACTGTTTACGCAGGTTGGCCGGTAAGAAACTCAGATCAACATTTGTGCTGCCGCTTTTCTGCATGCCGGGGTGACAGGCCAGGCAGTTCGACTTGGAACTGATTTTTTTGTCAGACCAGACGGCTTGCGAGCATCCGCCGTGTTTTCTTTTGAAGCGGGGCGCATCGACAATCCGCCGGAATGAACCATTTGCCCGCCACTTCATCGCGGCACGTACGGAACTGACATCGGACGCATTATTGAGGTGATAGGACATAACCTCCCCGGCCAGCGACGGATCAATGCTGGCGTCTTCGCCGAAGTGGTTGGAAAGGTTGGCCAGAATATTTTTCCATACCGCTTTGGGCAGTGTCTGAGGAGGAAATGCCATATGGCAATCTCCGCATTCCTTAAGAACGGTCTGGTTTTTGATGACCGGAAAGGTCTCGGCCCGGGCGCTTGAGGCTGCGAATAAAATGGTTACGGCAATTATCAGGAAGCGCATTAAAACTCTCCCTTAAGTTCTGATTCTGTTTAAAAGCTGTTCTAAATCATATGGCAATGACAGTTTGGCTATAAGTCGGCTCATATGCCTGAACGCGACAAACCCGATATGAGCGAATATTACGACGAGAGTTAATTCAGCGGCACCCTCGTGAAGGTCTTTAAGCGAATGCATTGCGTCGGCCATCCATCCAGTTGCCGCAGCGACGAAGATGGTACCAAGAAGTGCAGCACTCAGCAATGAAAACAATGGATTCCGCGCCTTGCGGCCAGCGACAATGCCATTCATCCAGGCCCGGATCGCTTCAATCGGGTTGGACAGGGCGAGGGGCGATTTTGGGGATGCCACAAGCGCCCCCAGCAGCCTTAAGGCGATCGCCCCCAGCACCAGGTATCCGGCAAATACATGCATGGCGTAAACATCGTCACTAATGTAGGCAACGACGAAACCTCCTGAAAACACTCCATGCCAAAGCATCAGTATTTTGTTTTGCACACGATTGGAAATGCGGATTGTCATCCTGGTTTCCTTAGTCGTCCCAATGATTGTCGGTCTGCCTGTGGCCGTCAGAAGTAGCCGTATCTGTAAAATATGGGGCCTTTGCGCCGCCGCCATTCGAGACAGCATAGACCCCGGAGCCGACACCTATGAGAATGGTGAAAAGCAGCGTGTGAATTAGCATTTTTTTTATCATTATTTATCTCCGCCAAACGCACCGAATTAATTAGCCGACGAATTCCTAGCTCAGGTGAACGTTCTTCCAGTCCACATAATTGGTGGCATCAATAATCAGTCCGTCGTTTTTCGCGGCAACATTTCCGGTTGCGGCCGTCGTTTGCACGCCGTCTGGCCGCGACGCATTGTTCCGGTCGGTGTCCTGATTATAGGCGATTACACTTGTTTTGGTTTCGGGTCCAAAGCCGTCCGAGTTGATAAACAGACTAATCATGTCCACGGCGGCGACGGTGGTTACGCCAACGGTCAATACTGCGGCAATTGCGGTGCTTCTCAACATTTTTCTACCTCCTACAAAGGATTTTCAAAGTGAAATTGATCATGTTGCCGAGGATTATGCCGCAACTCGTCTGAACCTTTACTGAAACCGCGGTTAAGCTGGCGTTCAGCTTTCTCTAGAGGTGGTAATGGACGCGGATCAAAGCTTTGTCAGGTAGCGGCGGGGCCCTGCACCAACTTGCGCAACCCCATGGCAAAAGAGCCAAAGCCGATGCCAAGAACGCCGATGCAAATAACCAGCAGCTTGGCGTATTTATGGGATACGCCGAAGGTTGGCCCGATCAGCGAAATATATCCCCCCGCCTCAAGCATATAAAGCGCCCCGCCGATCATTGCCGCCGCGAAGGCAACGACATAGGCCCATGTCGCAACCCGTCGGCGTCCGAAGACGCAGAAAAACACGACCGGGGCAAGAAACATCGAGGCGGTGCCGCTTACCGCCACGGCGGCGAACAAATCCTTGCTGCCAAGGAACAGGAAGACCAGCCCGCCAGCCATAAACGCCGCCATTGCGATTCTTCCGTTGAGCGCGGTAGTAGCCATCGCGCCCATATCGACGACGGTCAGTTTGGCGGCGCTGGAAAAAGTGGAATCCAGGGTCGAAACAGCCGACAACACCAGCACAAGGTTAAAAATCATCATCGTCGGGTTACCCAGAAGGCGGCTAAGGGTAGTTACCATCTGTTCACCTTCAAACCTGACAAGGCCTGCGTAAACGCCGACCAGGCCGAACGCCAGTATGGCTATAATCGAAATCCATGCGGCATGGCCAAAGCTGCGCCGGGTTGTCTCGCGGTCGGCGATGAACCCGCGATCCATCATCACCGGGTCATGAACCGGATAGCTCCATATTTGCAGCAAGGCAACCGCCAGAAGCACCCATCCCGGGCCTTGCGGGTCGGGACTGGAAGTTGCGATCGCGGTAAATGAAAACCCCTCGCTGCCCAGTGTTATAGCGGCCAGGGCGGCGAGTATTGCCAGAACCAGCAATGACTGGAAAACATCGGTTCGCAGGGAAGCCCTGAGCCCGCCGATCATCGAGTAGCCAAGCGTCAGGCCGGCGACCGCGACGACCCCAAGGGTGTAGGCGTTTGATCCCGCCGCTCCAAATATGATGCCGACTACCAGCAGGTTTGCGAATACCTCGCTTAACAGTCGCACTGCGACCAGCAGGTTGTAAGACCGTGATCCGAAACTCCCGAAATTGTCCCGAAGAAAATCCTGGATGCTGGCGTGGCCATGCTCGAAACGGATGCGATCGACGATCATACCGCCGGTGATGAAGCTGAGATAATAGGCGGCATATGCGACCGCCCCGGCAATGCCGTAGTAATAGCCGAGAATCGCCGCGTTAAGCAGAGAGCGGGCAAAAATCCAGGTCGTAACCTGGGACAAAACCAGCGTCCACAGACCCGGAGGTGTCCCGGCATCATCATAGCCGCGAAAGAATCCCTCCACTGTCTGGACCTTGGGGGACATCAGGAAACTAAGGGCGGCAACCACAGCCAGAGACGCGACAAGCTCATAGGTCATTATCAGTGATCCTCGGTATAAGGTGGATGCAGGTGACAAAG
The DNA here is from genome assembly GCA_964511465.1 of uncultured Hyphomicrobiales bacterium. Taxonomy (GTDB): domain Bacteria; phylum Pseudomonadota; class Alphaproteobacteria; order Rhodospirillales; family 2-02-FULL-58-16; genus JAZFTA01. Next base: position 7,469 of record CAZEFJ010000025.1, on the reverse strand, counting down.
TACAGGCACCTCGCTCACCGAGACAAGAAAAGCCGGGCCAAGTTCACGGCAATGTGTTCACACGGGAAATAGCGATTAGCGAAAAAGCGTACTCACCAGGGGTATGGTTATATTTCGCCGTTCGGCCAGGGCCACCGCATCGACTTCCCTGACCAACCGCCTTGCCGCTTCGAATGAGCGTTCCATACGGGCAAGCATGTATGCGACCACGTCATTATCCACCTTAAGCTGGCGATCATTGAACAGCTTGGCCAGCACCGCTGAAATCAGGGCGTCGTCCGGGGGCCCTATACCGATACTGTTAGTGGCGTTCAGGCGCGAACGTAGATCGGCCAGACCAACGTTCCATCGGGTCGGCGGATTGATGGAAGTCAGCATTATATGACGATCGGTTTCCTTGGCCGTATTGTAAAGATGCAGCAATCCGGTTTCATCGCCGAGAAAGTTCCGTGCGTCATCCAGCACCAGGGCGGATGCGTCACCGAAAAGGTCCAGTGGATCACTGCCGCGCAGCTGGTCGGGGACAATCTTGCGGCCTCCGCTCAGCGACATGAATACCTGTGACAGATGGGTCTTGCCGCAACCAGGTGGCCCATAAATAGAAAGTGCCGGGCCGGGCCATTCGGGCCATTTATCCAGCCAGGCGACTGCATCGGCGTTGCAAGGCGCAACCAGAAAATCATCTCCCGTCAACGCCGGGCGATGATCGAAATCCAGTGGCAATTGCGGGTGGGGCGTCAATCCGGCCTGTCCCCGTCGTCATGCCCGCCGCCAAGATAGAGTTCGCTGTCGAGGTATCTGGATATGCTGAAGCGGACAATAACACCAATAACCGCCGCCACCGGCACCGCCAGAAGAACCCCGGTAAAGCCAAATAGCGCGCCGCCGGCAAGCAGTGAGAAAATCAGCCAGACCGGATGCAGGCCGACACTCTCACCGACCAGCTTTGGTGTAAGAATATAACTTTCAGCGATCTGGCCGACGGCAAAAACCGATCCGACAAGGATGATCGACGACCATTCGGAAAACTGGACTGCCGCTATCGAGAGGCCGACCGCAAGTCCAAGCGTTGCCCCCATATATGGAATAAACGAAACCACACCGGCACCGAGGCCGACGAGAAGGCCGGATTGTAATCCGACCACGCTCAATGACAGGCCGTAATACAGGGACAGGATCAGGCATACGCTAGACTGGCC
>CAZEFJ010000025.1:0-6170 GCA_964511465.1 uncultured Hyphomicrobiales bacterium | reverse complement strand
CCGGCGTATGAACCGGCAACTTCACGCAGACGATCAAGGGCATCACCATTAAGGCCGGCCTGAAGCTGTCGCAGCAAGGGTTCTATATGGTCGCGCAGGGCCGCGACAAGGTCCGGCCCACGGGCGATAAGGCCTGTCACCTGAGCCTGCAGCAACGGGAACAGCAACACCAGTCCACCCGCGACGGCGACAAAGAAGGCAAGTAGAATCAATACCGCCGCCACCGAGCGCGAGGCTCCGTACTTTTCCAGCCGGTCGGCCAGTGGGTCGAGCAGGTAAGCCACCGCCATGCCCGCGACAAACGGCATCAGAACGCCGCCAAGCAGATAAAGCAGCGCCGCAAATACCGCCGCTATGACAAGCCAGTTACGGAAATGGTTTATTTCCTGCTTCACCTATGCTCTCCCGCTTCTCCCAGGCAGTCGGCCCGCCGCCCCCAGGTGATCGCGTAGGCGGCACCTGAAAGAACCGTCGTCGCCATGACGACGTAGGTCATAATAGCGACCAGACCGGCATCGTCCACCTGATAGGCATTTACCCCAAGAACGGTTGCCGCCAGAATGATCTGGGCAAGGGTATTCAGTTTGCTTACAGGTAACGGCTTGGGGCTGAGCGGAAGCGAGAGTATTTTGAACAGAAGGACGCCGGAGATAATAAAAATATCACGAAATACCACCAAAATGACGATCCAGCTAACCAGCAGCCCAAGAAACCCCAGGGTAATGTAGATGCTGACCAGCACCGCCTTGTCGGCAAGGGGGTCGAAAAATTTTCCGAACTCGCTCTCGGCCTCGAAGTGCTTGGCGACAAAGCCGTCCAGTGCATCACTTATGCCAGCCGCGATAAACACCCAGAAAGCGGCGACAATATATCCGTCAAGAACCAGCCAGACCAATAGCGGGACGCTCAACACCCGTGCTAAGGTGATCATATTGGGGATATTCTTGGCCAATGGATTGCCGACGGTGCTCATCGCCGCAAGGAGCGGGACGGCTCCAGTATCCAATTGTCGCCGTCACGGTCAAGGCTCAGGTCGACCTGTTCCAATGCCAGGGAAAGCTGCTCTCGCTCTCCGATATAATGAAGATTTATCCTGACCTCGTCGCGAGATAAAAGTACCAGCTCGATTTGCCTGATTACCGCCACGCCCGAAAGAATGCGGCGCACCTTCAGCCAATCGTTAAGGCCTTTTATACGAACCGTAACCGCGACCACCGACTGACTGCCGAATTGCATCAGGTTGTCTGATTTCCAACTGTCTTCGATGCTTCTTGCCAGTTCTTCGGCGGCTCGGCCCAACAGGGAATTCATATCTTCCCCCGGTTCGGAGGAAAAGTTACGGACCATGGTCTGTTCCATCAGTTCTGATCCATAGCGGGTGACATAAACATCGAGATCACGAACCCCGCGAGTGTTAATCCCCTGAATCGCCTGGGCGACAATGGTATCCTTGGTATCGTAGCGCGACGCTATCGACGACAATTGCTGAAGGTCGCCGTTTATCGCCTGTTCAACCCCGATCGCGGCAATATCGGCCAGATCGCCCCGCGGCAACAGCATTGGCACCAGGCCGTCGATAGGCGGCAGGCTCTCCCAGGCACGGCGCCATGGATTGGGATCATCCCACAACAACATCGCCCCCGCCGCCTGATATACCGGCAGGATCAAAACCGGCCTGGAAGGGGTTTCCGCGAACGCAATGGAGGAGTCTGTAAGGAGCTTGCGCACCGCATCGCCGTGGAAACGAAAATTCAACTTGGCCAGATAACGCACCGCCGAGGTCTTTTCTTCTTCCACCGAGAAATCCTTGACGTATGAGGCGATACGATTCCGTGGCAAATCCGGCAACCGAAAATAATCGGAGCGCATCGTCAAACGTTCAAGCAGCCGCCGAAAGGCAACCTGCTGGCCGTTCGCCAATGCCTTGGCCCGCGCCTCCGTTGCGGTCTTGGCGGTAACGTCGACGGCGACATTGCGGACCTCGAAAACATCCATGGTTCCGGCAATCGCGGGGCCATTCCAGATTACGGTTATCGCCCAAAACGACAGCACAGTGACCCTGGCTATACGGAAGATGGCGGAACAGTCACGATCGGTCATTTCAAATACATTCCGGATACAGTATCTTCGCGGCTGAAAATCAAAGAGATGATTTATTAGCATACTACACCGACCAAAGGCCAAGGGAGGAAGCCATAAACGAGCGAAAAAATAAAGTGACCTACAGGGACGCCGGGGTTGATATAGATGCCGGGGCGGCTCTGGTCGAGGCGATAAAGCCCCTGGCGCGAGCCACCATGCGCCCCGGGAGCACCCCGGACCTGGGCGGATTCGGGGCCATGTTCGATCTTAAAGAGGCGGGTTATCTGGACCCCATACTGGTTGCCGGAAGCGACGGAGTGGGAACCAAGCTAAAGGTCGCGATCGAAGCCGACAGCCATGCCACAGTCGGCATTGATCTGGTTGCCATGTGCGTCAACGATTTGCTGGTTCAGGGTGCCGAGCCGCTGTTTTTTCTTGATTATTTTGCCTGCTCAAAACTTGATCCAAAGCTTGGTGAAAGCATAGTCAAGGGCATAGCAGAGGGCTGCAAGGCTGCCGGATGCGCTTTGATCGGCGGCGAAACCGCGGAAATGCCAGGTATGTATCGGGCCGGTGATTACGACCTTGCCGGATTCGCCGTCGGTGCGGTAGAGCGGGATAAGGTGCTAAGCGGCAAAACGGTTAGTGACGGCGATGTTATCCTCGGACTGGCCTCCAGCGGCCTTCATTCGAATGGTTTTTCCCTGGTCCGCCGGGTGGTCTCCGACCTTGGCCTTGATTATTGCCGCCCGGCGCCATTTGATGCCACCAGAACCTTGGCTGATGCGCTGCTCGAGCCTACCCGTATTTATGTCAATTCCTGTCTCAAGGCATTTCCGGGCGGCCATATCAAGGCGCTGGCTCATATTACCGGCGGTGGATTGCCGGAAAATATACCCCGGGTTCTGCCGGATGGCCTAAGGGCTGAAATCGACGCCGCATCCTGGCAGCCGCCGGCGGTATTCAAATGGCTGGCAAAGGACGGCCATGTCGACTGGCCGGAAATGGCGAGAACATTCAACCTGGGTATCGGCATGGCGGTAGTGACGTCGGCCGAAGGGGCGCCGGAATTGTCCGATATCTTTACCCGGTCCGGCGAAAAAGTCGTAACTCTGGGCAGGATTGCCGGTGCCGCCGCCGATAAGCCGACAGTCTGCATCGAAGGAATGGAAACGGCATGGCGAAACTGAAAGTAGCGGTCCTGATATCCGGACGGGGGTCTAACCTTCAGTCCCTTATCGAGGCGACCGGAGAAGTTGATCATCCGGCGACGATTGTCTCGGTTATTTCCAATATTCCCGGTGTCGAGGGGCTGAATCGTGCGGCAAATGCCGGAATTGCCAACCATGTTATCAATCACAATGATTTTGCCGATCGTGAAGGTTTCGAAGCGGCGCTTCACCAGACGCTACTTGAGGCCGGGGCGGAACTGGTCTGTCTGGCCGGGTTCATGAGACTTTTGGGCGACGAATTCGTCAAACTCTGGCACAACCGGATTATCAATATTCATCCTTCGCTGTTGCCCTCGTTCAGGGGCCTCAATGTTCATGACAGGGTGGTCGAATCGGGGGTCAGGTTTTCCGGCTGTACGGTTCATTTTGTCCGCCCGGCGATGGATGACGGGCCGATTATAATCCAGGCATGCGTTGCCGTGCCCCCGGATTCCTCGCCCAACGATCTGGCGGCCAGGGTTCTGGCGCAGGAACACCGGGTATATGCGCTGGCGGTGCGGATGATTGCCGAGGGCCGAATCCGGGTAGTCAACGAGCGGGTTCATATCGATGGCGCAGAAACGCCGGATATGGCGCTGCTTAACCCCCGTTAGAAGTTTCCGGGTATTTGCGGCTGACCTGGCCAAGTATTTCGGCATCGCTGAAAAAGAAACTTATTTCCCAGTCGGCGGTTTCCACTGTATCGGAGCCATGAACGGAATTCTGCTGAACGTTAATTCCGAACTCCTTGCGAATGGTGCCGTCTTTTGCGTTGGCCGGGTTGGTGTTGCCTATGACTTCGCGATATCTGGAAATGGCGCTTTCAGCCTCAAGAACCTGTACAACCACCGGTCCGGACGACATGTAATCGCAAAGCTCACTATAAAAAGAGCGCTCGGCATGGGCTATATAAAAGGATTCAACCTGTTCTCGGGTCATCCTGATACGTTTCTGGGCAACGATTCTTAATCCCGCATCCTCAATCAAGGCGTTGATTTTGCCGGTTATGTTACGGCTTGTCGCATCCGGCTTGATAATGGATAGGGTTTTCTCAACAGTCATGCCGTTAAGTTCCTTGGATTACAGTCATTAAAAGGGGTAAATATTCCCGATTGCTTTATTAAGCTATGAACGGCCAGTCGCGGCCACAATTTTGCGCCTTATAAACATATCAAGGCCTACTGGCAACAAGTTTAGCCACCTTCCTGCCAGCCGGTTCCGCTCTGGCGCCAATAGGTCAGGGCATGATTGGCTTCTTTATATTTTTTCCAGCGCTGCCGGGCATCCGTCAGGGCGTTGGCGTCGTTACCGTCAAACAGTTCGAAACAGCGTTCAAAATCATCAAGGTTATCGGAGCCGGCGCCATCGGCAAGAAAGACAAACTGGGAACTATTGGGGTTTTCGTCCTTCGATGTCAGCCACACCGGCTGGTTGTCCGGATTGCCGCCTCTGGGCGTGCCGTGGGGCAGCCATGAAGCCTGATCGTAGGTCCAGAGCAGGGCGTCAAGCGCCGCCACCCTTTCTTCCGAGCCAACCATGACAACCGCACGTTTGTCCGCCTCGATGGTTTTTTCCAGAAGCTTCGGCAGGACGCTTTCCAGTCGAGATACGGTCATATGGTAGAAGGCAATATCGGTCACCGGTTTTGACCTATTCCACTTCGTAGTTATCCGCGATCAGGCGTTCCAGCAACCGCACTCCGTACCCTGTACCGCCTTTGGGTGTCGTCGGTTTGGCTTTGTTCGACCAGGTCATTCCGGCGATGTCGATATGAGCCCATGGGGTATTGCCGACAAAGCGTTTGAGGAACTGGGCCGCAGTGATTGAGCCTGCGCCCCGGCCACCGCTGATATTTTTCATGTCGGCTATGTCAGCCTTCAGCATCTTGTCGTATTCATCGCCCATGGGAAAGCGCCAGACCTTTTCCGCGACCTTGTCGCCGGCTTCTTCTATCCGTCTGGCAAGGGTGTCGTTGTTGGAAAACAATCCCGCCCTTTCATTGCCTAGGCAGACTATAATCGCCCCGGTAAGAGTCGCCAGATCAATCATCAGGCGGGGCTTGAAGCGTTCCTTGCAGTACCACAGGGCGTCGGCCAGAACCAGTCTTCCCTCGGCGTCGGTATTTATCACTTCGATGGTTTGTCCGGACATCGAGGTTACGATATCGCCGGGTCTTTGCGCGGTTGACGAGGGCATATTTTCAACCAGGCCGATAACCCCCACCACATCGACCTTGGCCTTACGTCCGGCCAGCGCTTTCATCAAGCCGATAACGACGCCGGAACCGGCCATGTCCCACTTCATATCCTCCATGCCGCCGCCGGGTTTTAGCGATATTCCGCCGCTGTCGAAAGTTACGCCCTTGCCGACGATGGCAATCGGTGCGGCTTTATGGACCTTTTTGCCATGTGTTTTTCCGTTATTTTTTCCGCCCTGAATACCGCGCCATTCCATGACCACCAGCTTGGATGTTCTGGCACTGCCCTGACCGACGGCGAGAAGCGCGTTCATCCCCAGGCGTTTCATCCGGGCCTCGCTCAAAACCTCTACCTTTACCCCCAGCCGGGCCAGAGAGCGGGCCTCGGCGGCCAGGGTTTCAGGGTAAATTACATTAGCCGGCTCGCTGACCAGATCGCGGGTAAAAAACACTCCGTCGGCAATCAGATCAAGCCGGACGAAGGCAGAGCGCGATTTGGCCGCTCCCGAACATGTAATTTTAAAGTTTTTAAGGCTGGGTTTATCGCCTTTGCCTTGCTTGGTCAGGTACTTTGAGAATCGATACGATTTCAGTCTTGCGCCATAGGCAAGCTGGGCCGCCATTTCCGCGGCGCTCAAGCTGGCCCCGTCAATATTGTCGACCGCCACGGATACGGTTGT
>CAZEFJ010000024.1:11904-18626 GCA_964511465.1 uncultured Hyphomicrobiales bacterium | reverse complement strand
GGCAAAACGTCGGCGAAACTACCTGCCGCTGGCACAAAAGACACACGGTAACTAGCTCTGTCTCTAATGCGGCACCACAAGCATGCTTCCGCTTAATGCGTCGATAAAAATACTTAATACGAGATCCAGCGCGACTATTCCGATCGCCGCCCAGGCCCCAAGCTCAAGCGCCGTAGTAGCGACGAACCATGAATATATAAGGATTATTATTAGCGCGAAAACACCCATAATGTCGGCATTTCCGCCCGATATGGCACCGCTTGCGGCAAGCATGGCAAGGGGAATATAGACCGCGTTCTGCAATACCGCCGCCCAGTTGTAGGCGATGATGAATTGCGGGTACTTTTCCTGACGCTCGATAATTTTTGCGAATGACGCCATAACCACCGGGAATATGACCCAGGATATGACATATGAGATTGACTCGACGGCAAAATAGCGGCCCCATCCGATATTTACGTCCGCCGCCGCCGAGAACCTGATCACAAGCAGTATCCCATAGAACGGGGCAACGATGACGGCGGCATAAAACGAGCGCCAGAAACCGCGGGCAGAGAGATCGAAAAAGGCCATGCCATCGGCTTCAAAGCGGGCCAGACGACCGGCCCCGTAAAGGGCCGAAAAGATTTCACGTACAGTTATCATCGCCGGTCTGTAAAAAAACCGCGCAGCGTTTCCAGGTATATTTCGCTCAACCCCACGATGTCGGTGACGGCGGCGCTTTCATCCACCATGTGAGCGCAATCGCTAATCAGGCCGAATTCGACGACCGGGCAATGTTTCCTGATGAACCGGGCGTCCGAACTGCCGCCGGTGGTGGACAGAGTCGGCCGATGCCCGGTAACCTTTTCGACTGCCGCCGAAACAATATTGCTTAACTCACCGGGGGGTGTCAGGAAGGCCTCTCCGGAAACCTCAATCGAAAGATCGTAGGCGGCCTGTTCCAGATCAAGATGTTCTTCAAGCCATGTCTTCAGGCTGTCGGCGGTATGCAGATCGTTAAAGCGGATATTGAAGTTGGCGGAGGCCCGGCCAGCAATGACGTTGTTTACCCGATTGCCGACGTCAATCGAGGTTATTACCAATTTTGACGGCTGAAAATGCTCGCTGCCGTCATCCAGCGGCGACTCGCTGAGCGTTGTCAGCATCCGCATCAGGCGGGGTATCGGATTGTCGGCCATCTCGGGATAGGCGGAATGACCCTGAATTCCATACACGGTTATATGGCCATAGAGATTTCCCCGCCGCCCGATCTTTATCATCTCGCCCAGTTTTGCGGGATTTGTGGGCTCTCCGACCAGGCATGCGTCGATGGTTTCACCCTGATCTTTCATCCAGTCCAGAACCTTGGTGGTGCCGTTAATTGACGGGCCTTCCTCGTCGCCGGTGACAAGAAGGCTGATAGAGCCGTTGCAAAGCCCGCTGTTTTCAGCCAGATACCGCCCCGTCGCCGCGACGAAACAGGCGACGGCGGCTTTCATATCGACCGCGCCACGACCGTAAAGGCGGCCCTTGTCGATCTCGCCGGAAAACGGATCATGGGTCCAGTCCGCGACATTCCCCGGAGGCACTACATCGGTATGCCCGGCAAAACAGAAATTTGGTGAACTGCTGCCGATACGGGCATATAAATTATCCACATCCGGGGTTCCCGGCTGCGAAAATGGAAGCCGATGGCAGCTAAACCCCTGTTTTTCCAACGCATCCTGCAACAGATCAAGCGCGCCCGCGTCATCCGGGGTAACGGAAGGACAGCGGATTAGCGCCCGGGCCAGTTCAACGGGGTCGGGGTTTTCGCTCATTCCCTGAGCAGATCGTTAATTGATGTTTTGGCGCGGGTTTTCGCGTCTACCCGCTTGACTATGACGGCGCAGTAAAGGCCCGGTGCAGGTGATCCGTTGGCCATGGTTTTGTCAGATGCTATTGTTCCCGGAACAACCACCGAATATGCGGGCACACGACCGCTGTAAATATCGCCGCTGGCACGATCAACTATCTTGGTAGAGGCGCCGATATAGACCCCCATCGACAACACCGCCCCCTCTTCGACAATCACCCCCTCGGCTACTTCGGATCGCGCACCGATAAAGCAGTTGTCCTCAATTACAGTCGGATTTCCCTGTAGCGGCTCCAACACTCCGCCAATTCCGGCACCGCCGGAAATATGTACATTTTTGCCAATCTGGGCACATGATCCGACGGTTGCCCAGCCGTCGATCATAGACCCGCTATCCACGTATGCGCCGATATTTACGAAACTTGGCATCAGCACCACATTCGCCGCGATGTACGCGCCCCGGCGAACGACGCAGTTGGGTACGGCCCTGAACCCGGCAGCCTGAAACCGGTCCTTGTCCCAGCCATCAAACTTGGAAGTGACCTTGTCGAACCAGACCGAGCCGCCCGGGCCGCCGTCAATGGTTGACATGTCGTTCAGCCGGAATGACAAAAGCACTGCTTTTTTTAGCCATTGGTTGACTGTCCATTGACCCATACCTTGCCTTTCGGCAACTCTTTGCTTACCTGAATCCAACAGTTCAATCGCGAATTCCACTGCCTCGCGGACTTCGCCGACGGTATCGGAACTTAGGCTGTCGCGGCCATCCCAGGCGGCGTCGATAATTGATTGCAACTGACTGGTATTCATGGTTCCCCGGCAAAATATTAAGATCATCAAGATCGGGAAACATGGGCGAGGATAGGAAGGAAGTCAATAACGCCGGGATATTGGATATTTTTCCTCTGCAACAATGTGCAGAATGGATATGCAAGGGGTAGCGGGGAGACATGACTTGAGGGTAAAGTAGGTGTGAAAGGCAGCGCTAATGTCAAATAACACGGCAAGGGAACCCGGCAGCGCCGAAGCGGCGCAAGACACCCTGCTTAAGGGCTATCCGGGGGCGGCTTTGATTGTCGACGGCGAATGCGAAGTAATCGCCGCAAATGAAAAAGGATCCAGTCTTGCGGCTCTGTTAGCGCATGGGGCGGCGGCGGAAATTGCGGAACTGGTCCACCGAGCCAAGTCCAATTTGGCGATAGCCAACGCCGCGGTATCGCTAAGCGGATCATCTGGCAACATAATCATTGATGTAACCGTATTTCCGCCAATTGCCGACAAAACCCAACTGGTTCTTGGTCGCGACATGACCATGGAACGTAATTTGCGCTCGGCCCTGGTCGAATCGCGTCAGAGATATAAGGATCTGGTTGAGATTTCCAGTGACTTTGCCTGGGAAGTCGGCCCCGATGGAACATTCGCGTTCGTTTCGCCAAAAGGCGCGATGGGATACAAGGCCGAAAACATGGTGGGCCGGAAACCGGGGGATTTCATCATCGGCGCGGACGAGTTTTCGATTCTGCCTTTTGTCAGCGAACGACCGCATGAAAATACCGAAATGTGGATGCGCCGAGCTAATGATACGACGGCCTGTGTTATCGTTTCATGCCTGCCGCTTAACACTTCGGATGGAGAATGGCGCGGGGCCAGGGGAATCTGTCGCGACGTGACTGAGGACCGGGAACGAGAAGCGGCTCTCACCCGTTCGAGGAACCGTGAGCAGCTTCTTAACTATATAGTCAGCACCATTCGTGACGAGGTCGAACCTCACAACATGTTGAGCGCCGCCGCCGCGGCTACCGCAAGGGCATTGGGCGGCACCGGATGCCGGATTTATCGCCTTGTCGGAGCGAAACAGTTTTCAATAGCGGCCCAGTACGGCGACACACAGGGCATTGATTCTCTAGACGAACATTTGTTCAGGCTTAACAAGGACGCGGAATTTGAAGTAAAAATCGGCAAATGGCATGTAATTGTCACCGCCACTCACTACCGCAAGTCGGTGAACGGTGCTATATGCATGTGGGTTGATGCCAAAAGCGGCGCCTGGGACGACGACAACCGCATCCTGATCGGCGATGTCGCCAACCAACTGGGCATAGCCAACGAACAGATTTCCATCCATGACCGCATCCTGAAACTATCGCGTACCGACAGTATGACCGGACTGCTCAACCGCCGGGCATTCTTCGAGGAGGAATTGCCGCGCCGTCTGGGCCGACTGAAACATACCGGTCAGGCCGCCGCCCTGTTTTATGTCGATCTTGATAACTTCAAGATGGTCAATGACGTTCATGGCCACCAGCGGGGTGACGAAGCGCTTCTTTACCTGCGCGACCTTCTGATGGAACATTCCCGCCCCGGCGACGTGATAGTACGGCTGGGCGGAGACGAATTTGCGGTATGGCTCGACGGAGTCAACCACAAGGTAACAATCGATCGGGTTAATGCGTTGATGAAGGCGAGCAAGACCCTGCAAAAATTTTCCGGATCTGACGATCGTCCGCTGGGGGTATCGATCGGCATTGCGATGTACGACCCCAGCAGCGGGGAAAGCCTGGACAACTTGATGATTCGCGCTGACGCGGCTATGTATGCGATCAAAAAAAATGGCAAGGGTGGATATGGGCTGGCCCCGCCGCCCGACACCACAAGCAAGGATATGGATAATCCCGGTGAATAACAGCCCCGAAAAGGGAACCGCAACCTACAAAAAGGACCGTGAACTCGCCCGCCACAGCGACAAAAATGTGCGTATGGCGCTGGCGTCGCGCGAAGATGTAAAGTCTGAAATCCTTTATTTTCTTGCCGAGGACAAATCTGCGGAAGTGCGCCGGACGATTGCCGCCAACGCCTCGGCCCCCCGTCAGGCTAATCTGGCCCTGGCCCGTGACGACAATGAACAGGTGCGAGCCGATCTCGCCTCAAAGATAGCCAGGGCGGTACCCGACCTATGCGCCGACGAACAGGACAAGCTGCGCCGTTCGACCTATGAAACACTGGACATCCTGGCGAGAGACCAAATTACCATGGTTCGCCAGATTATTTCGGACACCCTGAAAGACGTTGCCGACGCCCCGCCCGACCTGATTAACAGTCTTGCCCTGGACAGTGAGGTTGCGGTTGCCAGTCCGGTATTGGAATTCTCGCCGGTTTTAACCGACGAGATGTTGCTGGAGATTATTGAGGCGAACCCGGCTTCGGCCGGTTTGTCGGCAATTTCCAGACGATCCCTGGTAAACGAGAACGTTGCCGACGCAATCGCAACCACCGATAACATCGAGGCGATAGCCGAACTTCTCGGCAACCCCAGCGCCCAATTGCGCGAAGAAACCCTTGACGATCTTATTGAACGGGCCCCAAGCATAGAATTGTGGCATTCCCCGCTGGTTGCGCGTCCCAAGCTGTCGGCCGGGGCGGCTCAGAGAATGGCTTATTTTTTAGCCGACAATCTGCTTGAAACACTGCAATCGCGAGAAGACCTCGACGCCGAAACCCTGGACGCGGTAAAGACCGTGGTTCAACACCGCATCGGCAAGGGGACCGACAAATCAGAGGAGCACGCCGGTTATGAAATGGACTACACCAAGGTCGGTCTGCTTCTCAGCACCGCCCGGCAGCTTAATCTAGCCGGCAAACTTGACAGCAAGATGATCGGCAAGTCAATTCATGCAGGTGATTACGAGTTCGCCATGGCGGCAATGATAGTGCGCAGCGAGTTATCGTTGAATGTGGTAGAAAAGATTTTCTCGGCGCACAGCGCCAAGGGTATAGTGGCCGTGGCGTGGAAAGCCGGACTGAGCATGAAGGTGGCATATTACGTACAACAAAGAATCGCCCATATCGCACCTTCCGAGATAATTGAGGCCACTAGAGGCGACGATTATACGTTCAGCGAAGACGAAATGAACTGGCAACTGGAATTTTTCCGCGACCTTTCCACAAAGCGAGGATGCCGATAACTTTTAACCAGAGCAGAAAATGACCGGCATAATAAAAAAATTATTCAGGGGAGCATCAAGGAACAAGCCCCTAACCTATGACGAGGCTAAAAAACTGGCCCGTCACAATGACCCAAAGGTGCGGGCTGACCTGGCGGCACGCGAGGATCTAAAGCCTGAAATACTGTATTATCTGGTCGATGACGAGTCCCCTGAAGTTCGCCGGACAATAGCCGTCAACGCAGAAACCCCTCTCCATGCAGACCTTATACTGGCCCGCGACCATGATGATGACGTTCGCACCGGACTGGCCGAAAGAATAGCCAGACTGGCCCCTGGTCTAAGTACCGACGAGCGGGACAATGTCCGCCGAATGACCTTTGAGGTTCTTGAAATCCTCGCCCGTGATCAGCTGACCAGGGTCCGCCAGATATTGTCCGAGGCATTGAAAGATGTCGCCCACGCCCCGCCCGAAGTCATAAATCGGCTGGCCCGTGATGCCGAACTGGTGGTTTCCGGCCCGATTCTCGAACATTCCCCATTGCTCAGCGATGAAGACATTCTCGACATAATCGTCAACGATCCGGTAAACGGGGTGCTGGTCGCCATATCACGTCGCAGCAAGGTTAGCGAACCCGTTTGTGACGCGATAGTCGATGCCGGTGATGAAAATGACATCGCGATACTGCTGGCCAACCACAGTGCCCAGATACGAGAGCAGACCCTGGACCATATTATCGACCGGGCGGTGGATGTCGAACAATGGCACATGCCACTGGTGAAGCGGCCCAAACTTCCCGCCAAGGCCTCCGTACGCCTGGCCAGGTTTGTCGCTGATAATCTTCTCGAAATCTTTTCCCGACGTGAAGATATTGACCCAACTGTAATCGACAAAGTAAAGGACATAGTCCGTAAACGCCTGGGGGAAGAACCCGGCAAGCACC
>CAZEFJ010000024.1:10292-11804 GCA_964511465.1 uncultured Hyphomicrobiales bacterium | reverse complement strand
ATGTGCCCTATCCAGGCACGATAAGTGTGCCGGCGCCATGTTCGGTGAAGATTTCCAGCAGCAGTGCGTGGTCGGTCCTGCCATCGATTATCACGGCGCCATCGACACCGTCCTCTATCGCCTTGATGCAGGTTTCCACTTTCGGCAGCATGCCGCCCGCGATGATCCCGTCTGCGATAAGTTTGCGGGCCTCACTGACCGTCAGTTCGGCTATAACCTGGCCTTGTTTGTCAAGAACCCCGACGACATCGGTCAGAACCATTAAACGGGTGGCGCAAACAGCCGAGGCGATAGCACCGGCAACGGTATCGGCGTTGATGTTCAGGGTCTCACCCCTGGGGCCGACGCCGATCGGCGCGATAACCGGGGTTATGTCGGTTTCTTCAAAACAGTCAAGGATATGCGGGGTGATCTGGCTCGGCTCACCAACCAGTCCAAGGTCGAGAATCCTCTCGATATTGGAATCCGGGTCGCGTTTGCGCCGCCGCAGTTTTTCCGCCTTGATAAGATTGCCGTCCTTACCCGAAAGGCCGACGGCAAAACCGCCGACCTGATTGATGTTGGTGACTATCCGTTTGTTGATCGTGCCGGAAAGCACCATTTCAACAACTTCCGAGGTTTCTTCGTCGGTGACTCTTAGGCCGTCGATGAATTCGCTTTTGATTTTCAGCCGTTCCAGCATCTCGCCGATCTGCGGCCCGCCGCCGTGAACGATGATCGGATTTATCCCAACCTGTCTCAGCAAGACAACGTCACGGGCAAACATAAGCGCCGGCTCACCCTCGCACATTGCCGATCCGCCGTACTTGATAACGAAGGTCTCGCCGGTATAACGGCGCATATAGGGCAAGGCCTCGGACAGGGTCGCTGCCTGAGCCAGATATTTTTGCGTCTCTATGTTAGGTTTTTTAATCATTGCCGCTGCAACTTAGCTGGTAATTCAAACAAAGGAAACGGTGATTAAACCAGCGCCGCCAGGGTGGCCCGCAATTCCGATATCCCGGTGTCATTTCTGGTGCTGGTGGCGATCACACCGGGATAGGCCGCCGGATGAGTCGCCAACTCGTCACCGATTTCGCTGTTGAGGGCGGACAGATCGGCTTGCTTGATCTTGTCGCATTTGGTCAACACCACCTGATAGGGCTGGGCAGTTTCATCCAGCATCGCCATAACCAAACGGTCATTTTTCTTTATGCCATGTCGGGAGTCGATCAAAAGGCAGGTTCTTCTTAGTTGCGCCCGTCCTCTAAGGTAGGCATTTGCCAGGCGGCTCCAACGCTCGACCTCTCCCCTGGGGGCCCTGGCATAGCCAAATCCGGGAAGATCGGCGAGCATAAGCGTCGCCCCAAGAATGAAAAAATTAATCTGTTGGGTCCGCCCCGGCGTGTTCGACGTTCGGGCCAGATTCTTCCGATTGGTCAGCGTATTTATCAGACTGGATTTACCGACGTTGGAGCGCCCGGCAAAGGCAACCTCGCCAAGCTCGCTTTCCGGCACCTGATCAAGGCGCGC
>CAZEFJ010000024.1:0-10192 GCA_964511465.1 uncultured Hyphomicrobiales bacterium | reverse complement strand
ATGACCCATTGCTGGAGAATGGTAATACTGTTGTTGCATGTCCAGTATATCACCAGCCCGGCCGGGAACCGCGCCAGCATGAAGGTGAATACTACCGGCAATAACATGAAAATCTTGGCCTGCATATTATCCGTCGGCTGGGGATTTAATTTCTGCTGAAGAAACATCGAAATCCCCATAACCAGCGGCCATGCCCCGATCATAAGATAATCCGGAGGGGTGAACGGCAGCAGACCGAAAAGATTGAAAACAGTGGTAGGGTCTCTGACCGAAAGATCCTGAATCCAGCCAAAGAACGGCGCCTGACGCATCTCTATAGTCACGAACAAAACCTTGTACAGAGCGAAAAATACCGGAATCTGGATAATCATGGGAAGACACCCGGCCGCCGGATTAACTTTTTCGCGTTTGTAGAACGCCATAATTTCCTGGTTCAGGCGCGTTTTGTCATCGCCGAAGCGTTCCTTCAGCTTGGCCATTTCAGGTTGCAGCTTTTTCATCCTGCTCATCGCCACATAGGACTTGTTGGCAAGAGGGAAAAACAAAAACTTGATCAAAACGGTCAGCAGCAGAATTGCCACGCCAAAGTTTCCTACCGCCTTGTGAATATATATAAGGGTGTAGAAAATCGGCTTGGTGAGAAAGTATAGCCAGCCGAAATCAATCGCCAGATCAAAGCGGGTAATACCAAGATTCTTGTGATAGGAATCCAGCAGAGTTACCTCCTTGGCCCCTACGAACAGATCGTTTTTGTATTCGCCTGCGCCCCCCGGGGCGATTGTCTGTACCTGACCAAGAAAATCCGCCTGATAGATATCGGTTCCGTTTACCTTGTGATCGACAAAACGGGTCTTTACCGAAGCCGTGCTGTCAGGAACCAGTGCCGCCAGCCAGTATTTGTCGGTAAACCCAAGCCAGCCACCGGTAGTCGTCGTCTTGACTGCGCCTGATTCCTGAAGATCGCTGTATTTTACCTCGCTTAATGTGCCGTCGAGGACGCCTACCAGTCCTTCGTGAAGAATATAATATCCGGTCACCTCGGGCGTTCCACGCCGCGAAATAATTCCATACGGGAAAAGCGATACACTTTTGTCGCCGGAATTAAGAACCTGCCGGCTCACCGTGAACATATAGTTTTTATCAATCGCGTAAGTCCGGGTGAACTTCAATCCTGATCCATTATCCCATGACAACGTTATCGGATTTCCCGGACTAAGGGTGTCACGATCAGCCGTCCACAGGGTGTCGGCGTCGGGAACCTTTACGGATGCGGCGGAGACCCAGCCAAAATCGGCAAAATACGCATTTTCCGTACCCTTGGGCTTGAAGATGACTATTTCAGCACTTTTGGGATCCAATTCCTCGCGGTAGTCTGATAGTTCGATATCGTCGATGGCACCGCCTTTTAGCGATATCGATCCGTTAAGCCGGGGGGATGTTATTTTAATCCTCATCCCATCCGCAATTACCTGGGCACGATCCCTGAACACCTGTGTCGTAACCGGGGCGGGAACCAGTTTTGGCGTTGATGGAACCGGTATCCCAACGGTGTCACGGGCATCGAAGGCCCCGCCGGGAATTCCCGGGGCATCGGACGTCGCGGGCCTTGCCTGACTCTGCTCGGTAGTCTGCTGAGCCGGCGGTGGCGGGTTATTCCGGGCTGAATAATATTCGTATCCAAGCATTATAAGAACGGAAAGGGCGATCGCCAGGATCATATTGCGTGTTTCGTTCATAAGTTTTCGGCTTATCTGTTGGCGGTGGGAATGGTGGTCTGTCGGCTGACTTTTACGGCGGGAACGGGGTCCATCCCATGCCCCCCCCAAGGATGGCATCTGGATATACGTTTTAAGGCAAGCCATGCACCGGAGGCAACACCATGCATACTGATTGCCGTCAAGGCATATTCGGAACAGGTTGGATGGTAGCGGCAGGCTCCCGGCAATACCGGAGACAGCAATAACTGATAACCTCTAATCAATGCCCTTAGTGCCTTGCCGAGAACCAGATTTACCGTGTTCATAGCGCCTTGCCTTTCACGATCTTGTTATTGCGCCCTTGTTATTGCCCCGTCGGCTAATGTTTGCAATAGGCTTTCAGGCGTTTCAAGGCAGTTTCCAAATCTTTGATCAGATCGCTGAACGGACGTTTCAGGGTTCCCACACGGCCGATAACCACATAATCATACCCTTTTTGGGCATAGTCAGGAAAAACATGCCGTACCGCCGCACGAAGACGTCGCCGCGCCCGATTCCGTTTCACCGCATTGCCGACTCTCCGGCTGGCCGTGAAACCGACACGAATATCCGGTGCCGCGGATTGTCGATCATTGCTGTTATGCCGCCTTGCCTGAAGAACCAGCCCCGGCGTTGCCCAGCTGCGACCTGATTTTGCGGCCAGTAAAAATTCCGAGCGTTTCTTCAGGTGCAATAAAGCTGAGGGCACAACTCAAAAACAGTCCACTATGCAGACAGACGCTTGCGTCCCTTGGCCCGGCGGTGGGCCAATACCCGGCGGCCACCGACGCTTGCCATGCGGTGGCGAAAGCCGTGGCGGCGTTTGCGAACTATCTTACTTGGCTGAAATGTGCGTTTCACGGTTTTGGTTTCCTAGCAGGTCAAGCCCCGCTGTATAAGGTTTAGACCGCCCCAAGTCAACGCAGAAAGCCACCGTTTCAAAAATACCTTAACCGGCTTTTGCTTTCTGTTTTTATTTATCGCTTACGACACAGAGCGTCTCACGCAATTGTAACATAATGGTTACTGGTGGCTGCCGCGTCATTCTCCTACATTCTTCTATGCCTTTTTTGCTAGTAGACAAAATCTAACAGATGGTGATTCGAGCGATGAGTTCGGCAAATAACACAGCCACCGGGAAGTCCTCATCATGGCGCCTGTTGCCTGTTTTAGTCATTGCCTCGGGATTTATCGCCTTTTTCGCCTTTGGCTTTAATGACTATCTAAGCTTTGATGCGTTACGCGAAAACCGTAACGCGCTGCTTTCCTGGTATCATGACAACCGCCTTCTCGCGATGGTCTATTTTGTCGCCGTTTACTGCCTTGTGGTGGGCCTGTCGGTTCCCGGCGCGGTGTGGCTGACGATAACCGGGGGCTTCCTGTTCGGAACGGTGAAAGCCACCGTGCTTGCCGCGCTGGGAGCGACCTCGGGGGCAATACTGGTCTTCCTTGCGGCCCGCTACGCATTTAGTGAATACCTCCACAAAAAGGCGGGGTCCGCCCTTCTGACAAGGATGGAGGTGGGGTTTCGTGATGATGCCCTCAGCTACCTTCTGGTGCTGCGTCTGGTCCCCCTGTTCCCCTTCTGGCTGGTGAATCTGGTGCCGGCACTGCTAAATGTTCCATTGCGTACTTTCGTGGTTGGCACGTTTATCGGAATTATTCCCGGCGGTCTGGTTTACTCCAGTATCGGCAGTGGCCTGGGTGACATACTGGATGTCGGCGGGATGCCCGATCCAGGGATGATCTTCGAGCCGAAAATACTTTTCCCGATGATCGGTCTGGCGGTGCTGGCAATGATCCCGATAGCCTATAAAAAGCTCAAAGGAGGCAATCACCCATGACCAATAAACTCAATGTCGACATATGCGTCATCGGTGGCGGTTCCGGTGGGCTTTCGGTGGCGGCGGGGGCAGTTCAGATGGGGGCTTCGACCGCGCTGGTTGAAAAAGGCCGGATGGGCGGCGATTGCCTTAACTCTGGCTGCGTACCATCGAAGGCATTGCTGGCGGCCGGCCACGCGGCACACGCATTGGGCCGGGCCGGGCCGTTTGGCATTGATGTCGCCGCCCCGGTAATAAATTCAGAGGGTGTATACGGCCATGTCAGAAACACCATTGCGGCCATCGCCCCCAACGATTCAGTCGCCCGCTTCGAGGGGCTAGGGGTCAAAGTGATAAAAGCCGCGGCCCGTTTTGTCAGCGGTAACGAAATAGATGCCGACGGGACACGCATACGGGCCAGACGATTTGTTATCGCAACCGGCTCATCGCCATTTGTTCCGCCTATTGGCGGCATCTCCGACACCCCCCATCATACCAACGAGACAATTTTCGATCTGAAACAGATTCCGAGGCATCTGATTATTGTCGGCGGCGGTCCCATAGGTATCGAAATGGCGCAGGCTCACCGCCATCTGGGAGCCAGGGTCACAGTACTTGAAATGTTTTCGATCATGCCTCGCGACGATCAGGAAATGGTCGCCGTATTGCGCGCCCGCCTCGATCTGGAAGGAATTGATATCCGTGAAGGGATCAAGATAGTCCGGGTTGAAAATTCCCCCGCCGGGCCGGTGGTGGTGATCGAAGAAAACGGCAGGGAAACAAACATCGAAGGCTCGCACCTGCTGATCGCCACCGGACGGCGACCCAATACAGGTGAGCTGGATCTTGAAAAAGCAGGGATATCCCACACCCCGAAAGGTATTCAGGTTGATGCACGGCTCCGCACCACCAATAAAAAGGTATTCGCCATCGGTGATGTGGCGGGAGGATTACAGTTCACCCATGTCGCGGCATACCATGCCTCGATCGTTATCCGTAACGCCCTGTTCAGGCTCCCTGCCAAGGTCGATTATCGGGCCGTGCCGTGGGTCGTATATACTTTGCCGGAACTGGCCCAGGTCGGTCTTAGCGAAAGCCAGGCTCGCGAAAAACACCTTGGAATAAGGGTTCTCAAGTCCACGTTTGCAGACAATGACCGGGCCAGGGCGGAACTGGAAACGGATGGAATGGTCAAGGTCGTGGTTACCTCCGGGGGGGTAATCCTTGGTGCCGGTATAATCGGTCCCCGCGCCGGAGAGATGATCCAGACCTGGGCTTTGGCGATAAGCGGCAAGCTGAAAATCGGCGATGTGGCTAAAATGATTGCCCCATACCCTACCTTTGGCGAGATAAACAAGCGTGTCGCCGGCAGTTTCTATACGCCGTCGCTATTTTCGGAAAGGACCAAAAGAATCGTTCGATTCCTGCGCTGGTTCGGTTAAACGGCTATAGTGTCGATCATGACTGAAAGTAAAACCGGCAATCTCCGGCCACCTATTTTCAAAAGCCTTTCGGCGCGGCTTCTGGTGCTGACGATTTTTTTCGTCATGCTGGCGGAATTTTTAATCTATGCCCCGTCCATAGCACGGTTTCGCAAGGTATTCCTGGAAAGCGCCATAACCAAGGCCCATCTGGCAACCATGACCCTTGATGCGGTGCCCGACAACATGGTCAGCCGGGATATCGAACGGGAACTTCTGTTCTACTCCGGGGCCTACGAAATAATTATCAAACATCCGGGTCGTAGTCCGCGGATCATCCGGGACGCCATCCCCCAACCCGTGGACGCGACATATGATCTGCGCCAAGGCACGCCGATGATATGGATGCGCGATGCATTCGATGCCCTGACACAGAAGAAGGGCCGGCTGCTGAGGATAATCGGGGAAGCACCAAGAGACACTTCGTCGATCATCGAGATAGTTATCGACGAGACCCCCATGCGCAATGCCATGTATGACTATTCGGTACGAATAATCGGTCTTTCAATCGTCATTTCGTTAATTACCGCAGGGCTGGTATTCCTTAGTTTGCAATGGTTGATCGTCCGTCCCATGGGCCGCATCACCCGCAACATGGCGTCTTTTCGTGAGGACCCCGAAGACACCATGAAAACCCTGCCGCCGCAGGACCGCACCGACGAAATCGGAATCGCCCAGCGGGAACTTGCGGTAATGCAGAACGAACTAAGGGCGGCATTGCGCCAAAAGACCAGACTTGCGGCTTTGGGCGCGGCGGTAGCCAAGATAAATCACGACCTTCGCAACAGCCTGTCGACGGCGGTTCTGGCTTCGGACAGGCTGACCAACATAGATGATCCGGAAGTCAAAAAACTGGCCCCAAGGCTTTATAAGGCAATTGACCGCGCCATCACCCTTTGCAGCCACACCCTTGATTACGCCGGTGACGGATCGCTTAAGCTGTTCCCTACCCTGTTCCATCTTCATGAACTGGTGGCGGAAGCCGGTGCCGCGATGGCCGCGCCGGAACTGTCCCACAGCCCGGGATGGGATAACAGGGTGAGCATGGACATGGACCTGACGGCTGATCGTGAACAGCTTTTTCGAGCCTTTATCAATCTTGGCAAGAACGCCGCTCAAGCCGGGGCGAAAAATATCCGCATAAACGCAGAAAAGAATGAAACCAGCGTAATCATAAGCATATCAGACGACGGCCAAGGCCTTTCCGCAAAGGCCCGCAAGAACCTCTTCCAGCCCTTTGCCGGTTCGACCCGCGACGGCGGCAGCGGTCTCGGTCTGGCGATAGTAAGCGACATCATGGAAGCCCATGGTGGCCGGATCATGCTGGTAAAATCCAACGCAAAGGGCACCACATTCCGCCTTGAGCTGCCGGATCGACCAGCAAAATAAGACTTCAATCTCCCAGCGCGACACCCTCGCGGCGCGGGTCTGCACCGCCGCTCAGGCCGTCTTTGCCGACCATTATGCCGTGCAAACCGCTGTTCATCGGCCTGATTTTGACCTTGTGGCCCCATTTTTCGAGAATTGGCTTCAACTTCTCAAGCGAAGTTCCCTGCTCCAGCTCGGTCGCTCCGTTACGATTGACGAAATGGGGCAAATCGATGGCCCGCTGGATATTCAGCTTCCAGTCAAGCGCCGCGATTATGGTTTCGGCGACATAACCGATGATCGACGAGCCGCCGGGCGAGCCGATAGCCATAACCACCTTGCCCGAGGCATCGAACACCAGCGACGGTGCCATTGAGCTTCGCGGCCGCTTAAAAGGCTCGGCCCGGTTGGCAACCGGGGCCGCGTCACGATTGGGAATGAAGGAAAAATCGGTCAATTGATTGTTGAGCATAAAACCGTCAACCATAAGCCTTGAGCCGAATGCGTTTTCGATACTTGAGGTCATCGACACCGCGTTGCCGTCACCGTCTACGACGCTGAGATGGGTGGTCGATATTCCGCCTTCCGACGAATCCGCGCCTCGTCTAAGTCCGGCCCCAACCCCCGGCATTCCCGGCTGGGCCTTGCCGATGCTTTTTCCAGGCGATATTTCCTTTGCCCGGCGGCTTAGATATCCGGGATCAAGAAGACCCGCGCTCGGCACCGGAACAAAGTCGGGATCGGCGATATAGGTGTTGCGATCGGCAAAGGCCAGTCGGCTGGCCTCGGCGATCAGATGTACGGCTTGCGGCTCCAGAGGCTTCATTGCCGCCAGATCAAAGTTTTGCAGAATACCGAGAATCTGCATCGTGGTTATGCCGCCCGACGACGGAGGCCCCATCCCGCAGGCCATCCATTTTCGATAAAACAGGCATACCGGATCACGCTTTACCGCCCGGTAAGCGGCCAGATCGGAGGCCTTCATTCCGCCCGGACTTATAGCTGAGCGGCTAACGGCGGCGGCTATATCATCTGCTATGGGGCCATTGTAGAAGGCATCCGCGCCGCCCTCGGCGATAGTCCGCATGGTCTTGGCAAGATCCGGGTTGGTCAGTGTCTCGCCAACTTTTATGGCCTTTCCGTCATCGTAAAAATAATTTCCGGGGGCGTCGAATTTTCCAAGATATTTGTCTTTGGCAATAAGCTCATGCAGGCGCTTGGATACGACGAACCCTTCTTCGGCCAGCTTTATCGCCGGGGCGAACAAATCCGCCCAAGGCAAACTGCCATGTTCCTTATAGGCCATTTCCAGCATCCGCAGCAGACCGGGAACACCGACCGAAAGACCGCCTACTGCGGCCTCGAAGAAAGTCTTGGGCTTGCCCCGGCCATCGAGAAACATGTAAGGGGTGGCCGAGGCGGGAGCCGTCTCGCGACCGTCATAGGAATCGGTTACACCGCTTTTTGCGTCATAGTGGAGAAGGAAAGCGCCGCCACCGATACCCGATGACTGAGGCTCGACCAGATTCAGCACCATCTGGGCGGCAATTGCCGCGTCAACGGCGCTGCCCCCGGCGCGAAGTATTTCCAATCCCGCCTCACTGGCCAGCGGATTGGCTGCCGAAATCATGTAACGAGCAGCCTTGGCGGGTTCTTTCTCGGGCTTGGCTGGGGCCTCTGCTGTCGTCTTGGCAATTTTATCCTCAGGCTTGGCGGCTGGCACGGAGAGATCGCCGGACGCTGCCGTCACCGATTTATCGGCGGCCTTTTTGGTGGTCTCGCAACCGCCCAGTATCGCCGTCGCAAGCACTACGGCAGATATCACCGCCCGCCCCAGTATCCGCCTTATGCCGCCGTTTCCCACCGATTGGTTCATTTTTACCCCTGTTCTTTCGGTTTTATATGTTAGCTGGATATCGTCAGGAAGTGGACCGGATTATTACCGACATTAAATATCACGTATTATGATAGAATCGAGGGCGGAGGAACAAGCCCATGGATATTTTGGCGTCATCAGAGCATTTCGCATCGCTCAAGGCGCTGATAATGATAGTTTTTTTTGTTGGTGTCGCTTATTGGGCGTTCCGGCCTAAACGGCGTGGTCGCTCTCAAGGCAATAAAAGCAAAGAATAATATACGAGAAAAGGATGATCCGGTGAGCGTACAAAACAAAACCAGTCGTATAACCGTTCCCCATATCAAGGCAAGCAAGGGTCGCGGGCGGCTGGTTTGTCTTACTGCATATACCAGCCTGACTGCGGTTTTGCTTGACGATAACGTTGATCTTTTGCTGGTTGGCGATTCACTGGGCATGGTGCTGTACGGCATGGACAACACCATCGGCGTCACCCTGGATATGATGATAGCCCACGGCAAAGCGGTGATGCGCGGATCAAAAAAAGCCTGTGTGATTGTCGATATGCCGTTCGGATCGTATCAGGAATCACCGGCCGCCGCGTACCGTTCCTGCGCAAGGGTGATGAAGGAAGTCGGTTGCTCCGGGGTCAAGCTCGAAGGCGGCGCCGAGATGGCTGAAACCATAAACTACCTGATCCGGCGCGGCATTCCGGTGCTCGGACATGTCGGGCTGTTGCCACAATCGGTCAATATGGCAGGCGGTTTCCGCTCTCGCGGACGCGATGAAAAAGAATCCGACGATATTCTCGCCGATGCCGTGGCTGTGGACCGGGCCGGGGCATTCGCAATGGTTATCGAGGGCACGGTCGAACCACTGGCCCGGAAAATTACCGAAACCGTAAATGTGCCGACAATCGGTATCGGGGCGTCACCAAGCTGTGACGGACAAATCCTGGTAACCGAGGATCTGGTCGGCCTGTTCACCGATTTCAAACCCCGGTTTGTCAAACGATACGCTGAACTGGGCAAACAGATACATGATGCCGCACAGTCCTATGCCGCCGAGGTACGTTCGGGAGAATTTCCCGGCCCGGAACATTGCTTTATGCCTGGTAGTGCCGTCAAATCCGGGAAGAACAGGGATGGCGACTGATATTGTCCGCACCATCGCGGAATTGCGCGGCCATGTTTCCAGATGGCGCGAGACCGGAGAAACTATAAGTCTGGTTCCAACCATGGGGGCCCTTCACCAAGGCCATATGTCTCTGGTTGAGCTGTCGCAAAGCTCGGCATCGCGCACCATCGTAAGTATTTTCCTGAACCCACGGCAGTTCGGCCAAAACGAAGATTTGGAGCGCTACCCCCAGGATCAGGCGTCAGACATGGAACTGTTGGATCGGGAAGATAATATTTTATTGTTTGCGCCAACATGCGAGGAGGTTTTCCCTCCGGGCCACTCGACGCATATCGAGGTGGTCGGCCTTGGCGACATACTGGAGGGAGAATTTCGCCCCGGATTTTTTTCCGGCGTCGCGACGGTGGTTGCCAAGCTTCTAATTCAGGCCAGCCCGGACATTGCCGTCTTCGGAGAAAAAGACTACCAGCAGCTTCTGGTTATCCGAAAGTTGGTCCGCGATCTTGATTTACCGGTCAGAATCATCGCCGCCCCGATCCTGCGTGAGGGCGACGGACTGGCGATGTCGTCGCGTAATTCCTATCTGACGGCCGATCAACGCCGGGTCGCCCCGGCTCTGTACCGAGAGCTGACCGAGGCCGCAAGGCGGGTAGGTGACGGAGAAGACATTAAGCCCATATTAGCCCGAAGCAAGGCGGGGCTGACCAGTGCAGGATTCGCCAAAACAGATTATTTCGAGTTACGCGACGCCGAGACCTTGGGAAAATATCAGCCGGGCCGAGCCGGGCGAAT
>CAZEFJ010000023.1:13295-18670 GCA_964511465.1 uncultured Hyphomicrobiales bacterium | reverse complement strand
CCATATCGTCTGCCGATACATCTCGCTTGATATATGGGGGAATCGGCATGGTGCCGTATTTATTCAACGATAAAGTAAGTTCATCACCGCACTTATCAAAGCCCAGCGTTACTTCGCCGCCCTCTCCCTTCTCATTTACGGTGCATGAGAAATCATCGGCAAATTCCACCCTGTCGCCAACGCGAAGTTTTTTTGCCGGTCGGGCAAAAGCCCGCCATGTTCCATCATCCAGCCGCTTGTGCAGGGTGACCTCAATTTTAGCCGTGCGACGACGACCAACCAGCCGGGCCGGTATTACCCTGGTGTTATTGAACACCAGCAAGTCGCCACGGCGCAGAAGTTCCGGCAACTCACCCATACTGTGGTCATTCAGACTGGCGCCGACGCCAAGCAGCCGCGCCGTATCCCTTGGCCGGGCCGGTCGGTGGGCAATAAATTCACCGCCAAGCTCAAAATCAAAAACATCCACCTTCATAAGACTGATCCTCAACAGGGGCCGGCATTATGACATCTATAATCATGGTTTCCCTTGGAGAAAAAATATTTATTTTTTCAATTATCGGTCCATAGAAAAGAGCCTTCTGCTGGCTGTATATTCTTTCGATAATTGTTGGTTAAACAATCATCAGAGGGAGCAATAAATTTCAATGAGCGCGATGACATGCGGAGTGGGATACAAAACTGAGAAATCGATTGAAACCATCGAAAGCTGGCTTGACGCCAACTGCGAGGGCGACTGGGACGTGGTTCTTAAAGACATGGATGACAGCAACCCCGCTAAAATGTTGAAGGTTCTGGACGTTCTGTTCGAACTAAGTGCCGACAAGGAAAGGTTCAAGATAGAGTTTAGTTAACAGGCTGTCAGGTTTGTGTAAGCCAAATCATAGATAATACGCCGCATGGTCTTGTCTCACGGGACAGAAATAACAAGACCGCAGCCAGCAGAAGGTGGTGCATATTAAATGATGATCCGGGAAATGATGATCTGGAATGAAAACTATCTCGGCCCTGACCGACGTTACAGGTTTAGAAGACTCGTCGGCGGCACACGCTCAGGCATGGAAAGACGCCATGTCTCGCTCGCGGGTGGCGTAATGGGAGGGCATATCAGGGGAAACCGGTGTGGAGAGCCCCGCCGCTTCGGTGCGCCGCGCCGTATTCGCGAGGATCGTCGCTGCCAATAATTTCTTTATCCTGACTGACTATTTCACCAACCGGAATGTATTAAATAGAGAGACATGAGCCGTGCCTGATAATGAGAATATGTTTTTTTCTGTATTCAACGAACGGCGCCAGGGCGATGACCGCCGTATTTTGGTATTGAATTTAATAAACGAAGAACGCCGTGATGATGGAAAACGCCGCCAGATAGAAAACCGACGTCAGCAGCAGCGTGAAGAATTTCGTCCACACCACTGCAAGCTGGTTGTGCTGGCCGCCTGGCTTGAGGAAAACTGCCGGGGAGACTGGTATATAAGTTCCGCCGGCTCAGAGAAGGGCAATTACCGCGTCGGGTTTGATAACCGCGATGACTTTGAAAATTTTACCATTTGGCGGGGCATTAAGAGCTCGCTAAGACAGACCGATAGTTAGAGCAATCAGGCGTCACGGGTCAGCTTGGCGATTTCCACTTCGGCGCGAAGCTCAACCTCGTTAATAATTTCGTTCAGCCTGGGGTCGCTGCTTTGGCGACGTTTTGAACGCATGTTCCGGGCCATAACCGCAAGGTTCTCCTTTGACACGGCACCAGACAGCAGGCCGTGGCGTATCTCGTCCAGGTGGTCGAGAATATTTTCACCATACACCCGCGCCAGGCCGCGCGAACGTTCTTCCGTCGCATCGGAGCTTTCCTGAACCGAAAGCACGGAATCTACCGATGTGATGGGAGAAGGATCGACAGCAGCGACGGCCCCGACCACCTCGGATGCCTCCTTCAGGCTATCGGCAAACGTGCCGCCCTTGCCCGAGGCCTTTTTTTTCTTCCCGATAGAAGTGGTCGTTTTACCGGATCCGGTTTTTGATATTTTCATAACCTGCATCGGACGTAATTTCTGCCCATGCGATATACTGCCCAATTCGCTGGCATAAGGCCAGAATATTCCGTCAATCCCTTCCCCGCCCCGGCAATAATTGCACCGTAAGCGGCAATTAGATCAGGGGCTATAAATAAAAACTATTTATTATCAGTAAGCTAGCCCACATCAACTGTTGGCATCATTATTGCGTCAAAGATTCCGAGAAATTGCGTGTGAAAGTTCGGGATTTTATCTCCCCAGGTATGCACTAAACCCTTGCTGGAGAAAAAAGATGGCGGCTTACGGGGCCTTTTCAATATCCACCCTTGGCATGAAAAGCCAAGCCCACGCCATGGGGACCATCGGCGATAACATATCGAATATGATGACCGGAGGCTACAAACGCACCGAAACCAAATTTTCCGGTATCCTCAGTAAATCATTGTTCGAGCAATCCGATATCGGCGGCAACAAAACCAAGGATTTCCAACGTATTGAAAACCAAGGCAACCTTATAACCGGGGACTCGCCATTCGATCTGGCGATTAACGGCAAGGGTTTTTTCGTTTTAAATACGGCGCTGAGCGGCGGCAAAACGGTCTATGGACGCGACGGCAGTTTCAGCGAAATCATCGGCAGCAGCAAAAGCATTAGCGAAACCAAGGCCGACGGCACCACCAGCACCTTCAGCACCAATGACGGCTATCTGGTCGACAAGAATGGATATTATGTACAGGGATGGGCGGCTAACACCGCGACCTCCGGTTTCAGCGCTTCGTTGAAGGAAATGAAAATAGACCCCTATGCCTTTTTCGGCTCCGGGGTACCGACTACCAGCGCAACCCTGGCCCTGAACCTTCCCGCCAACGATCCCACGGCACCGTTGCAGGTTGACACCGTAACCCTGGCCGGCACGGTCGAGGCGGGCGACATATACAGCGTCACAGTCGATGGAACCACAGTCAGTTACACGGTTAAAAGTACCGACACATCTCTTGACACCATTCGCAATGGTCTGGTCAGCGCGATCAACGCCGATACCACGGTAGCGGCCAAACTGTCCGCTTCCGCCGGTTCCGCTACCGGTTCGCTGACCCTTACCGCAAAAGATATAAGTGCCCCGATCAACATCACCGCCGCCGCCACCAATATAGCCACGGTTGCACAGTCCGACACCGTAACCATCGGCGGCACCTTCGAGGTAGGCGACGTATATACAGCAACCGTCGGCTCCAACGTATATTCCTACACTTCGGTCGGCGGCGACAGTAACACTACGGCGGCAACTTCTCTGGCTGCCCTGATTAACGCAGACGCTGCCGTTTCGGCCTCGGCAACGGGCAGTGTTATTACCATCACCGCCGCCACCGCCGGCACCCCATACACACTTACCGCAGTCGGGGCCACCGGCGGTGCGGATACAACACAGACCGCCACCTCCGCAGTGGTCACTGCAAATTCAGGTGCTGCAAACACGGCCAGCTATGTAAAGACCAAATCTCCATATCAAGTGGAAACGGTGACACTGGGCGGCACCGTCGGGGCTGGCGAAGCCGGCGACAAGTACAGCGTCACCATCGACGGCACTACCGTCAGCTACACCGTTACCGGCTCCGAAGCCGACCTGAACGCGATCCGCGATGGTTTGGTCAGCGCGATCAACGCAGACACCACCGTCAAATCCGCCGTCATCGCTTCTGCCGGTTCCTCCACCGGTGAGCTTACCCTGACATCAAAGACCTTGAACTCGTCGGTGGTCGTTACCTCGACCGCGACAAACGGCGGCACCATCTCGGACAATACGGCAACCGAGGCCAGCCTTTTAACCGGCACCACGGTTAACTACAAAGTCGGCAGCATCGACGTTTACGATTCGAATGGCAATCTTCAGCCGGTAACCCTTAATTTCGTCAAGACCGACACCAATAAGTGGCAGATATCAACAACCACTTCCCAAACCACCGTCGCCCAGGTCGACACCGTGACCCTTGCCGGAACCGTAGAGGCGGGCGACATATACAGCGCAACCGTCGACGGCACCACCGTCAGTTATACGGTTACCGGGGCTGAAGCGGACCTCAACGCCGTCCGCGACGGATTGGTCACCGCGATCAACGCCGACACCACCCTTTCCAACAAGGTTACCGCCGCCGCCGGGACCGCCACCGGCGCGCTGACCTTGACCGCGAAAAAAGCAGGTACCGCATTCAACGCGACATCCTCCGCTACCAATATAACCGCAGTCGCACAGTCCGATACCATAACCGTTGGCGGCACGTTCGAGGTAGGTGACGTCTATACCGCGACCATCGGCTCAAACGTATATTCCTATACCTCGGTCGGCGGCGACAGCAACGGTACGGTGGCAACCTCTCTTGCCGCACTTATAAATGCCGATTCGGCAGTTTCGGCCTCGGCGGCGGCCAGCGTTATCACCATTACCTCAGCCACCGCCGGAACACCCTATACGCTGTCTGCGGTCGGAGCCACCGGCGGCATAGATGCAACCCAGTCCGCCACCGCCGCGGTTGTTACCGCAAATTCAGGCGTTGCCGACAATACCGCCACTCTGGCCAATACCACGGCCAACGTCACATCCACCGTTACCTCGACATCACAGAATCTGACTTTTGACGGTAACGGGCAGTTGACCAGCACTTCGCCAATTACCCTTAGCCTGACCTTCGACGGAGGCAGTACGGCAACGGTTTCACTGGATATTTCCAGCTTCAACCAATACGCGGGTGATTTCTCGACTGCAAGTTACACCAAGAACGGTCGTTCCGGCGGGGTGGTAAATAAATACAATTTTGACGCAACGGGCCAGGTTATCGCCAATTTTGCCGACGGTTCCTCGCGTGCGGTATACAAAATACCGATAGCCGTTTTCGCCAACGCCAACGCACTGGACAAGCAGAACGGAAACACCTTCGCGGAAACCACGAATTCCGGCACCGCCAACGTAGTCGCAGCCGACAGCAGCGGGTTCGCATCCTTTGCTCCGGGTTTCCTGGAATTATCGAACGTTAATGTAGCCGACGAATTTTCGCGGATGATAATGACCCAGCAGGCCTACACCGCGTCATCAAAGGTTTTCAAGACGATTGATGAAATGCTAATGGCTGCCCGCGACCTCAAGTAGGGACTAAACAACCCGGCAATAATTACCTCCGGCAGACTATTATGATCGTATAAACGCAATAAAACTATTTGTTTCCAGCTAGTTAGCTATGACGGGTATTTGGCATGAATTTCGCAGGTAACTACGCAGGAAAATTTATTGCCGAGGAACGTAAAAAATGAGGATTATGGGAAAACTAAAAATAACAAGCGTTGCAAGGCTTTTCCTTGGTGCCGTTA
>CAZEFJ010000023.1:5966-13195 GCA_964511465.1 uncultured Hyphomicrobiales bacterium | reverse complement strand
GTCGAATTTCAGGGTATCCGCGAAAACATGCTGGTCGGCTATGGCCTGATTGTCGGCCTCAACGGTACCGGCGACACCCTGAAGGACGGGCATTTTACCAAGCAAAGCCTTAAATCCATGCTTAATCGGCTTGGCGTCAAACCAACCGATGCAGGACTTGATTCCAAAAACGTCGCCGCCGTCATGGTTACCGCCACACTGCCCGCCTTCGCCCGCCGCGGCAGCCGCATTGATGTCACCGTCAGCGCCATCGGAGACTCCTCAAGCCTGCTTGGCGGAACCCTTCTTGTAACCCCTATCCTCGGCGCCGACGGAGAGGTTTACGCAGTTTCCCAGGGGCAACTGGCGGTTGGCGGTTTTTCCGCCGCCGGGGCCGCGGAAACCATAATCAAAGGGGTTCCCACCAGCGCCCGCATCGTCAACGGTGCGATCGTCGAGCGCGAGGTAAAATTCGATCTGGCCAGCCTGAAAACGGTTAATCTTAATCTTCGTAACCCTGATTTTACCACCGCACGGCGGATTGCCCAGGCAATAAACGCCTTTCTCGGCACCGCGGCGGCGGCGGCCAGCGACCCCACTACCGTCAGCGTCAAGGTTCCGCGTGACTACAAGTCAAACGTCGTCAACATGCTTACCGACATCGAGCAGTTGAGGGTCGAGCCCGACCAGTTGGCCCGGATAATAATAGATGAGCAGTCCGGGATAATCGTTATGGGCAAGAACGTGCGCATCAGCACCGTCGCCATCGCCCAGGGCAACCTGACCATTCGCATAACCGAAACACAACAGGTATCACAACCCGGCCCCTTTGCCTCGGTCGGGACCACCACCACCGTCAATCGAACCAACATATCGGTCGATCAGGGATCAGACAAAAAACTTACAGTGGTCCCGGAAGGCGTCTCCCTGCAGGAAATGGTCAACGGCCTCAACGCCCTTGGTATCGGGCCGCGCGACATGATTACCATTCTCCAGGCGATCAAGGCTTCGGGTGCCCTGCAATCAGATATCGAGGTGATGTGATGAGCGACGGCATCGGCTCAGTCCAGGCCCAGAACGCGCTTATGACCGCCAAGACGGCGCCCAAGATCGGCAATAACATGAACATTGAAAGAGCCCGCAGCACGGCTCAGGACTTCGAAGCATTTTTCCTCAGCCAAATGTTGCAGCCGATGTTCTCGGATATCAAGGCCGAGGATCCTTTCGGCGGCGGTCCGGCGGAAGGAATGTGGCGGACCATGCAAGTCGACGAATATGGCAAGGCAATCGCACAAAGCGGCGGTATCGGCATTGCCGATTCCGTCTTCAAGGAAATAATCAAGCTGCAGGAAGGAGCTTAGAAAATGGATATTGTAAACAGGGTAAACAGCCTGATTGACATAGCCTCTAATCTGGCAAGCCTGCTTGAGAAAGAAAATACCGCGCTGCGCCGAAGAAAATCCGGGGACGTCACCTCCCTGCTGGAAGAGAAAAACACCCTTACACGGGCCTATGAAGGACGGGTCGAGGGGCTTGACGAGCTTCTCAACAATGCCGAAGCAGCCAACCAGCTTGACCCCGAGTTGCGTCAACGGATACGCAAAATTGGTGAGAAACTGAATACCCTGGTTGAAGAAAACGCAATGCTTCTGAAGGTCGCAATAGAGGCCAATCAGCGGATCGTCGATATCGTTGCCGATGCGGTCAAAAAAGCCCAGCCCGGCCCCGGTACCTATTCTTCGAAAGGATCCGTGGAAAAAGAGCGTACCGGCACCATAACCAGAAACGTCGCGTTTTCATTGGACCGTCAGTTATAAAAAGATAACGGAGATTTCTCATGTCAGGCGGACTAACCGGAGCACTACGCACAGCGCAAAGCGGGTTGATGACCAATCAGGTCGCGTTGAACGCGGTAAGCAACAATATCTCCAACGTCAATTCGCCCAGCTATTCCAGAAAAATTGTCAATACCCAGCAAAAAGTCGTCAACGGTGCAGGCGTCGGCGTCGAGATAGCGGACCTAACCCGCAATGTCGACGAAGGGCTTCTCAAAAGCATGAGGCTGGAATTCAACAACCTGCAAAAGCTTAGTGTAAAGAACGACTACATGTCGCGGATGCAGGACATGTTCGGCGCTCCCGGCGACAACAACTCAATCAGCCATATTACCGCTGAACTGGTAAACTCGATCGAGACCCTTTCCTCCTCACCGGAAAAAAGCCTTGAACAAAACGATGTCGTAAGATGGTCTAAGGAACTGACGCTGAAGTTTCAGAAGATGAGCAAGACCATATCCGAGCTGCGACTACAGGCGGACAGTGATATCGCCAGCCAGGTAGGCGAACTGAACTCGCTGATATCTTCAATCGGCAACTATAACGATTTGATAATTCGGAATGCCTCGGTCAAGCGCGACGTTTCGGACCTCAAGGACCAGCGCGATCAGGCCCTGAACAGAATGTCCGAGATTATCGACATCCGCTATTATTTCCGCGCCGACGGCGACGCAGTGGTGTTCACCACCAACGGTCGCACCCTGGTCGATAATGTTCCCAACACACTAACCCACAACGCAACATCGTCGGTAGCCGCCACCTCGACCCACGCCAATGGTGATTTCAGCGGTATTTTCGTCGGCCCCACAGTCTCGACAAACGACATAACCAACGAAATTACCGGCGGCAGGTTGAAGGGGCTAATCGAACTGCGCGACCAGAACCTGACCAATCTGCAAGGCCAGCTTGATGAAATGGCATCCGAAATACGCGATGCGGTAAATCAGATACATAACCGCGGCATCGCCTTTCCCGGGATGCAGTCAATGAGCGGAACACGCAACCTGGCCAGTTCCGCAACCCAGAGAATCCGGCTTAACGGAGCATCCGACACCCGGATAGTGATTTTCGACAATTCCGGAAACCAGAAGGCCTCGGTGTCGCTTACCGCGTTGATGGAAGATGCTAACTTCGGCGGCAATACCGGCACTTCCGGCTATACCGGAGGCAGTGGCGGGGGTAACGGCGCATACGCCAACAACGACTACTGGATCGTCGATGAAATGGCCAGCGTGATCCAGAAATGGGTTAACGACAACCCGCTTACCGGGGCCGGCTCGATCACCGGGGCGGGGCTGGGAATAACCGGGGCAACAGTCAGCGTGAGCGACGGCAGACTTAATATCAATATCAATAATGTAAGTTACAACATGGCGTTCAGGGATGAAAACGCCGAGAATGTACCCGGCTCGACCCAGGCCGACGCTACCGTCGAATTTGATGCCAATGGTGACAGCAGTGTCGATGAAACGGTCTCGGGATTTTCCAATTTCTTTGGACTGAACGATCTTTTCGTCGATGGCCAGTCGGACAAAATTTATGAAACGAAGGTTCTGGATTCGACATTTACCACCTCGACCTCGATCATCGCCTTCACCGACTCGACCAAGAAAATTACCATCGGCGGCACCTACCAGGACGGGGACATCTACACGGCAACCGTAAATGGAAGCATTTATTCCTACACTTCGGTAGTTGGCGACTCATCCAATACGGACGCCGCGACCGGGCTGGCGGCACTGATAAACGCCGATTCGGGGGTCACCGCGACGTCAAGCGGTGCAGTAGTTACCATAACATCATCCGACGGATCGTCTTACAGCCTGACCGCGGTAGGAACCACCGACGGCGGGGGTACCAACGACCAGACAGCGACGGTATCACAAGGTGCGATGACCGGCAGTTCCCTGACCGTTCCCCTGGGAACCTCCCTGACTGATTTTGTCTCCCTGATAAATTCCTCGATTACCGGGGTCAAGGCCAGCCTGGTTCCGGACGGTTCCGGCTTCCGCCTGCGAGTGATCAGCGACAATGGTGGAAATTTCTCGATTTCCCAGGATTCCGGTACTTTGCTTACCGATATGGGGATGCATATCGCCGATGTAGGCGTCGCCTCGACGATTGACTTACGCAGCGACATTAAGACGACGCCATCAAAAATTTCGCGCGGCACGGTCCAATGGGACGCCACCAAAGGGGCCGCAGGCGAATACTATGCCAGCACCGGCGACGACACCTCGATCAAGGACATGGCGGCCATGTTAACCACCACCAACAGCTTTGATACGGCCGGTGGGATCGGCTCTATTTCGCTTACTTTCAGCGAATATTCATCGTCCATTCTTTCGACCAATGCGTCACTCGCCGATAGCAACAAAAACGATTTTGAATTTCAGACATCCCTTTCCAACAGCCTGAAAGAAAAGTCGGACACCGTCAGGGGGGTCAATCTTGACGAAGAATTGTCTTCGCTTATCATCTTTGAACAGGCTTACACCGCATCGGCACGCATCGTTAGCATAATCCAGAAGATGTTCGATGCCCTCGAAAGGACGATCTAGTGGTCTGCAACGCAACCGGAAATGATGGCAACGCGCCCCGGATGAGAGTATATTATGAATCTGGCCCGCAAGGAGCAATGTAATGGTCATCCGTATTGCCAACCTCGCCTCCAACAACAGCATCGTAACCCGTTTGCTGCAATCCCAGTCATCCCTGCAGGAATTACAGGCCCAGGTTTCGACCGGCAAATTATCCCAGACTTACGCCGGGATATCGGTCGCTTCCGAGCGCCTGGTCAATCTTGAAAACACCCGGGATGCCCTGAAAAATTACAGCGATGGCAACTCGGTTATGGAGCTTCGGCTAAACATCGCCAGCACCACATTGGAGTCCGTCCGGACAACGGTAAAAGACTTCAAGGGGGCGGTTGATAATTACGCCAGCGGCAACACCACTGATCCGACCAAGATCAAGGATATTCAGGACTGGGCGCTCCGGGCGCTCCGGGATATGCAGGGTTTTCTCAACACCGCCGCTGACGGGCGCTACATATTTGGCGGCACCGATGTAAATGTCAAACCGGTTGAATTGGGGCTAAGCGACCTGGGTACCCTGCAAGCAAAATACGATGGCGCACGGGTAAGCTATCCGACCACCCGCGACGGTCAGTTGGCCAACTTCGTCATAAACAAGGATGTGGTCACCGAACAGACTAACTGGCTTACCTTCGAGCGAGACAACGGAGGCGTCGGTAGAATTACCGCGACCTCCAACAACGATTTCAAGAATGCCAAGGTCGGAGCGACAATTACCGTTTCAGGAACCTCCAGCAACGACGGCACATATACGATAAAAACGGTAGACACTACCAATTACAAGTATATCACGGTCGAGTCCGAGATGCTGACAACCCGGGCCAACGACGCCGGCACCGGCACCGGAGTTACCCTGACCGGCGCAGACGGCGTCAGTTTAAGCCCCTCCGATTTTACCGACCTCACTTTCGACCGTGCCGCCGGGACCATCACGGCAACCAGTGGAACTCCTTTCTCTGCACTCAGTGCGGGCGAGTATTTTACCGTCGCCAACGCCACCGATACCGGCAACAACAGCACCTTCACCATAGATACGGTGAGTTCGACGGTAATTACCATCAAGCAGAAAATGCTTACCGACGAAGGCGGTGCTGCCACCGAGAGCGTTAACTACACAACCGGTGCCGGGGATGTGACATTCAATGACAACAACCCCAACGCAGACACCATAGTCATCGCCAACACCACCGCCGGTGCCGAGTATTCAAAACTGAAAGCGGGGATGAAAATTACCCTCTCGCTGGCCGCCACCGGCGCAAATAACACCACATTCACGGTCGGCTCGGTCGCCACCTCCGGCAACACCGTGACAATCACCATTGCCAAGAACGAAAGCCTCACCGCAGCGGCACCCGACGCCAACGCGGTTAAATTCCTCACCACCGAGGCGGCGGGGACCGTTACCGCGACCTCGTATTACCAGGGCGATACCGTCAACCCAACTCATCGTATCGACAGTGACCGCAGTTTCGACTTCGAGGCCAACGGCATAGACCCGGCCTTCGAAAAAGCCATACGGGCAATGTTTATAATCGCTCAGGGCAAGACCGGCAGCGAAGGAGGGCTTGACCAGAACGCATCGACTCGTATCGACCAGGCTAAATTTCTGCTGTCCAGCACATTGGATTCAACTACTTCGCTAACCGGCGCCACAGGGACCGAACTTACTGGCAACATTGAAAAAATTTCACTTGATATAAGCTTCAACCAGGTCCGCCTGAACCGAGCCAGCAAATCCAATAATGAATTTGTCGGCTTCCTCGAAAAACAGATTGCCAAGTCCGAGGATGCAGACAAACTTGAAGCGATTACCAGATTGCTTGACGGCTCACGGGCCCTTGAAGCCTCATATCAGGCACTGGCGAGAATTCGTAAATTAAGCCTGTCCAACTTCTTGTAGTAGTTTAGGCGCCTAATTTTAGCTTCAGATGACTAGAAAAGGTCCGGCTTTATATTGCTCAGGCTTAGTTGTTCGACCAACGCGCCTTTAAGTCTGGACAGACCTTCCGTGCTATCTGATTCGCAGCGGGCGACAAGCACCGCCTGGGTGTTGGAGGCACGAAGCAGCCACCAGCCGTCATCCGACTGGACCCTTACTCCGTCAATGTCGATAACCTGGATGTCCTTGAGCCCGGCGAGCCGTTCCCTGACTTCCTCTATAACCTGGAATTTTCGCGCCTCGTCGCATTCGAAGCGGATTTCAGGGGTGTTTATCATCGAAGGCATTGCGTCACGCATTTCTGCCAGACTTTGATCGGAGTTGCCGACGATCGACAGCAACCGGATGGCGGCATACATCGCGTCGTCAAAGCCGTAATAGCGATGAGAGAAAAATATATGGGCACTCATCTCACCGGCCAGCGGCGCGTTAAGTTCCTGCATCTTGGACTTTATCAGGGAATGGCCGGTACGCGACATTACCGGATTGCCCCCCATCCGCTTTATCTCGTCAAAAAAGACCTGGCTGGCTTTGACATCGGCGATAATGGTGGCCCCGGGAAGTTCCTCAAGAACCTCGCGGGCCAGGACTATCATAATCTGGTCACCCCATAACACCCGGCCCTTGCCGTCAATAATTCCGATGCGGTCGCCATCGCCGTCGAAAGCAATGCCCAGATCGCATTTTTCCCGTGCCACGGCCTGCTTTAACTGTTCCAGGTTTTTTTCGACCGTCGGATCAGGGTGGTGGGCAGGAAAGGTTCCGTCGATATTTTCGTTAAGCAAAACATGACTGCCAGGAAGCTGTGCACATAGCTTCTGCAAAGCCTCGCCAGCCGAACCGTTACCCGCGTCCCAGGCAACCTTCAGCGGTTTGCCG
>CAZEFJ010000023.1:3133-5866 GCA_964511465.1 uncultured Hyphomicrobiales bacterium | reverse complement strand
GTGGCAAAATACAGCATCGGGGTCGGGCCCAGCCCGCACCTGATAACCTTCAGGCCACATTCCGCAAGACCGTTGCACAGAGCCGTCTCAAGGTCCGGCGAACTAAGCCGTCCATCATAGGCTACCGCGACCGTTTTGCCGCCTGCGCCAACCACGATGGTGCCGAAAGCGCGGCCCACGGCAAGGACGTCATCAACCGTGAGATTGTCTGTTGTAATGCCGCGAATATCATATTCACGTAAAATTGTCGGATCCAGTTTGCGGGCTTTTGACATGCTGGGAAACTCACTCTGTTGGACGGCCGAGGCAATGATAGGCAAAGCCTGCGGCGGCCATTTCATAGGGATTGTATATATTTCTCAAATCCACCATCACCGGGCTTTTCATAAGTGAGCGGACCCGGTCCATATCAAGCGCCCGGAACTCGTTCCATTCGGTAATAATAACCAGAACCTCGGCACCCTCCATGGTCTCGTAGGCATTGTCACACCATTCAACACCGTCAAGCAGTTGCCTCGCCTCGTCCATCCCCTCAGGATCATATACCTTGACCGACGCACCGTCGGCAACAAGGGCGGGAATGATATCAAGGCTTGGCGCGTCACGTATATCATCGGTATTAGGCTTGAAAGTAACCCCCAGAACGGCAACCGCCTTGGCTTCGAGCGATCCGCCGCAGGCGCTTGATATTCGCTTGGCCATATTTCTTTTTCGCTGATTGTTGATATCGACCACGGTCTCGACGATCCGCAACCGGCTGCCGGCTTCCTCGGCGGTACGAACCAGGGCCAGGGTATCCTTGGGAAAGCACGATCCGCCGTAGCCGGGACCGGCGTGAAGAAACTTGCGCCCAATTCGCCCGTCCATGCCTATCCCCTTGGCGACATCCTGAACATCCGCACCGACCGCTTCGCAAAGATCCGCCATTTCATTGATGAAGGAAATCTTGGTCGCCAGGAACGAGTTGGCGGCATACTTTATCAATTCTGCGGTCTGGCGACTGGTGAATACAATCGGCGTTTCAATCAGAAAAAGCGGCTCGTAAAGCTGACGCATGACATCGCGCGCCGCTTCGTTCCTGATCCCGATTACCACCCGGTCGGGGCGCATGAAGTCCTGAATGGCAGCACCCTCGCGAAGGAATTCCGGGTTGGAGACCACATCAAAGTCGGTTTTTGGCCGGAGCTTGCCGATTATGCTCTCAACCTTGCGCCCGGTACCCACCGGAACCGTGGATTTCGTCACCACCACCGTATAGCCGCTTATCGCTTCGGCAATTTCTTCGGCGGCGGCGAAAACGTAAGACAGATCGGCGTGACCATCGCCACGGCGGCTGGGGGTGCCGACAGCGATAAAAACCGCCTGTGCACCGCTCACCGCGTCACCCAGATCGCCGGAAAACGACAGTCTGCCGGCCTTGACGTTGGAAGCTATCAGTTCTTCCAGCCCCGGCTCGAAAATTGGTACTTCGCCTCTGTTCAGGCGGTCTATCTTGTCGGTATCCTTGTCAACGCAAACTACATCATGTCCGAATTCCGAAAAACAGGTTCCGGAAACCAGACCAACGTAACCTGTGCCGATCATTGCAACGCGCATAAAAAATTCCTTTGTCGGTTAGCTAACGGATAGGGAACATCACTGGTATTTTTTCAACATGGTGCGGACACGGGAACCCAGACTGCCATGATCAAGGGCAAAAGCGATATTGGCCTCGACGAATCCCAGTTTAGAGCCGCAATCAAAACGCTTGCCGTCGAACCTTAACCCGTGCAGGGGAATATCGCCAATCGTTCCGGCGATCGCATCGGTAAGCTGAATTTCCCCGCCGGCGCCACGCTCTTGCCGGTCGAGATAATCGAATACCCCGGGCTGAAGTATATAGCGCCCGATTATCGACAGGGTGGACGGAGCCTTATCGGGCTCTGGCTTTTCGACCAGTCCACAGGCGCTGACAAGGCGTCCGTCGTCCTTTGTTACGTCAAGAATGCCATAGCGGTTGGTTTCTTCACGCTTTACATTTTCTACCGCGACCATATTGCCGCCGACTTCATTATAGGCATCGACCATCTGGGAAAAGCATCCGGGTCGGGCAAGTATCAGATCATCCGCCAACAGTACCGCGAACGGATCACCCGATATGAAGTTGCGGGCACACCACACCGCGTGGCCCAGGCCAAGAGGCTGCTGCTGGCGGGTGAAACTGATTTGCCCCGGCTCCAGTATCAGGCTGCTGATTGAAGCCAGCGCCTCGGTCTTGCCGCGTTCGGCAAGGGCCATTTCCAACTCGCAACTGTGGTCAAAATGATCGGCGATCACGGTCTTGCCGCGACCGGTGACAAAAATGAATTCTTCTATTCCGGCTGCCTTGGCTTCCTCAACCGCGTATTGAATCAGCGGCTTGTCGACAATAGTTAGCATTTCCTTGGCCATCGCCTTGGTCGCGGGAAGGAATCTGGTGCCAAGACCGGCGACCGGAAAAACGGCTTTTCTAATCGGCTCTATCATAGTGGCGATCCAGACACTAACTGTTAACGCATCATTATTACAGGGCGCGGCATTTGTGCCACAACCAACAAAACGGGGCAAGACATGCCTTGTTGACGGTTTTTTATCCTATAAGTACATCCTTGGCCTGATTTATCTTGGCCGCAAGATAGTCGGAACCGCCGTGGTCGGGATGCAGTCCGGCCATAAGACGATGATAGGCTTTCTTTATTTCCTCACGGGACGCGC
>CAZEFJ010000023.1:0-3033 GCA_964511465.1 uncultured Hyphomicrobiales bacterium | reverse complement strand
TGCAGTCCGGCCATAAGACGATGATAGGCTTTCTTTATTTCCTCACGGGACGCGCCGTCCTTCAGCCCCAGAACCCCGAGTGCCTCTTCGCGGCTCATTGAGCCTGAGTTGCCCGATCTGCCCGAGCCGCCCGATCTGCCCGAGCCGCCCGATCTGCCCGAGCCGAAGGACGATTTTTCTCCGCCGCCTGAATTGCCGGTGGCACGACGCGAAAAATCACGGGCCATTCGCGCCGCCGCGATTACCCGCAGCAGCCGCGGAATAAAGACCGGCAGGGTGGCCAGGGCCCAGGCGAATCGCCCGCTTACCAGAAAAAACACCGCCACCGCGCCAATCAGACCGATCAGCATCCATTTCAACAGTCTGATTATAGCCTTGGGGTCGGCCTCGATGAACCAGCGACCGGCCAACAGCACACCGCAAAGCAAGGCAACCCCAAGAATCATATATGGAAGCACGGCCTCTCCTCTCGGGGAGATCATAGCATAGCGAGGGCACCAGAACAGTTACTGTATATCCGTTCCAGCCGGAAGATATCCCAAACCTTTGAGAAGACCCACGGTTTCGCATAAGGGAAGCCCGACGACGTTGGAGTATGAGCCGTTTATCCGGCGAACGTATGCGGAAAAAAGGCCCTGTATGGCATAGGCACCGGCCTTGTCACGCCATTCGCCCGAAGCTATGTAATGGTCAATCTCGTCCCGGCCAAGCCGCTTGACGCTAACCACGGTAACCACCTCTCTGGTATGGGCGCGACCATCCTCGCCGATCACGCACAATCCACTGTAAACCCTGTGCCGACGCCCCGAAATAAGGTCCAGATAACGCCTTGCCTCGGCCTCGTCGGCGGCCTTGGCCAGCACCCTGCGGCCACATGCGACAACCGTATCGGCGGCAAGAACCAAAGAGCCGGGAAATTGTTCCGCAATACACCTTGCCTTGGCCTGAGCCAGGCGGGCAACTAGTTTTGCCGGCGTCTCGAGAGTCGTAGGTGTTTCATCGAGCCTGGCGGAAACCACCTGATCGGGGACAATGCCGACCTGCTCCAGCAGGGCGAGGCGCCGTGGTGACGCAGATGCAAGAATTAGTCGGAGCCGCCCGGAACTGGACATCCAGGTATCCCAAACAGATTATTTGAAACGGAACGTAATCCTGCCCTTGGACAGGTCGTAGGGCGTCATTTCGACATTCACCCGGTCACCGACCAGCACCCGGATGCGGTACTTGCGCATCTTGCCGGCGGTATGGCAAAGGACTTCGTGTTCATTATCCAGTTTCACCCTGAACATTGCATTGGGCAATATTTCCGAGACTACACCGGAAAATTCAAGTAATTCTTCCTTCGCCATTTAGTATTCTTTACCTCTGTTTTAGCGGGGCCACATAAGTGGCCTCCAATCGCGGCGCGGTCAAGCCTTTTCCAATAAACTTCAACAATTATGGCCGTCACGCAGCACCTCAACCCCAGGCAGCGGTTTACCTTCCATCCATTCAAGGAAGGCCCCGCCAGCCGTCGAAACATATGAAAAGTCATCGACCACCCCGGCCTGCACCAGAGCCGCCACGGTATCGCCTCCACCCGCCACGCCAAGCAACTTTCCCTGCTTGGCAAGGTTGGCAGCGGCCCTTGATACGGCATTGGTTCCGGCATCGAAGGGGGCAATTTCAAAGGCCCCGAAAGGGCCGTTCCAGACCAGGGTCTTGCATTTTTCAAGACGAGCCACGACGTCGCGAACCGAGGCCGGTCCAATATCCAGCATCATTGCGTCCGACGGTATCGCATCAA
Organism: uncultured Hyphomicrobiales bacterium; assembly: GCA_964511465.1. Classification (GTDB taxonomy): domain Bacteria; phylum Pseudomonadota; class Alphaproteobacteria; order Rhodospirillales; family 2-02-FULL-58-16; genus JAZFTA01. The sequence goes on along the minus strand of CAZEFJ010000023.1, from coordinate 1,247 downwards.
CGGCAACGACCTCGCTGGCGGCACCTGCCTTGAACTCGCGGGCAACAACCCCGTCAACCGGCAACAATATTTCATTACCGGACTTTTCCGCCGCCGCGAGAATGTCCCGGGCCGACGAAACCATTTCACGCTCGCACAGAGACTTGCCGACATCATGGCCCTGGGCCAGCAAAAACGTATTGGCCATGCCGCCGCCGATAATCAGCACATCGACCTTGCTGACCAGGTTCCCCAGAACTTCCATCTTGGTCGACACCTTGGCTCCGCCGACTACCGCCGCCAGCGGGTGCTCGGGCGATTCCAGGGCCGAACTCAAAGCCTCTATCTCAGCCTGCATCAGGCGCCCGGCAACGGCGGGAAGAAGCTTTGCCAGCCCCTCGATCGAAGCATGTGCCCGATGCGAACAGGAAAACGCGTCGCTTACATAAATGTCTCCGATCCGGGCAAGTTGGGCCGAGAAGTCCTTATCGTTTTCCTCTTCTCCATGATGAAAACGAAGATTTTCGAGCAGGACGATATCGCCATCGCTCATCGCAGAAACCGCGTTTTCGGCCTCGGCCCCGATGCAATCGGTTACGAACGCCACCCGACGTCCAAGAACCCTGCTCAATTCCGTGGCAACCGGGGCGAGACTCAAATCGTCGACAACCTCTCCACACGGTCGGCCAAAATGAGAGATAACGATGACCTTGGCTCCCTTATCGGCCAGCTCAACAATCGTCGGCTTGATTTTCTCAAGACGGGTAAAGTCGGTTATACGGCCATTGCGCATCGGAGCGTTGAGATCGGCCCGGACGAGAACCCTCTTGGAGGATACATCTAAACCGTCAAGGGTCTTGAATGTGGTCATATGCGGAGGATCCTGTGTTTGGGAGTTGGGAGAGTAAGATCATCCATATCTAAGACCATAATGACCCGGCGAACAAGGAAGGTTCAGGAGCCAGGCAGACGAAGGCGGGTGCAAAGACCTCCCATACGGGAACGGCTCAGTTCGAGCGAACCGCCGTACAGTTCCGCAATGTCTCGGACAATCGGCAGCCCCAGGCCACTGCCGGGTACGGTTTCATCCAGGCGTCGTCCCCGACCTAGAACCTCGTCCATGGACTGATCCGGGATACCGGGACCATCATCCTCGACAAATATATAAAGGCATCCCTTGTCTTCATCTCCTTCGGCCCTTACCCGGACCTTACTTTTGGCCCACTTGCAGGCATTATCCATAAGATTGCCGAGCATTTCTTCAAGGT
>CAZEFJ010000022.1:0-19089 GCA_964511465.1 uncultured Hyphomicrobiales bacterium | reverse complement strand
AACATACATCATCACGGCGAGACGGATGATCTCAGTTGACGTTTTGAAATAGCGAAAAGGATTGTGTTTTTTCATCACAAAACTCTATGAGAATGTTACGATGTGGTCAAAGGGGAGTTTCCTCTGACAATGCCCGACACTCGCTTGGTTCACCATGCAGGGCAAAGCGACCTATCAGCAGAAAAGCATCGAGCGCGAGGAACAAGAAGAGACGCGGGAAAAGTAAAAGCCCCGTCATGCCACGATCAGCAAATCCGTGGTAGTTGCTCACCAGTCAGCCAGTCAATGACTCTCTTGCCACCGAATATCGTCTCCATTATGACAAAGTTGTTGTCGTTTTCCGTTACTTTGCCGATGCGTGCGGCGTCGCAGCCTAAGGGGTGAGCACGCATAACGGCGCGTAATTCCTCGACGTCTTTGTCGGCGCAAATAGCGACCAGCTTGCCTTCGTTGGCTACATTCAAAGGATCGATCCCCAGCAACTCGCAAGCCCCCTTGACCGCTGGCTTGACTGGGATGGCGTCCTCGCGGATTTCCATGCCGACGCCTGATTGGCGGGCCAACTCGTTGAGAGTCGCCGCCAAGCCGCCTCGGGTCGGGTCGCGCAGGCAATGAATGTGGGGGACCGCCGCCACCATATCCGCCACGAGTCCGTGCAAGGCGGCGCTATCGGAGATAATTTCTGTCTCAAACCCAAGCCCCTGGCGCTGGGACAGCACGGCAATTCCATGATCTCCGATTGATCCGCTGAGCAGAACAGCATCGCCGGGGCGCGCCCGGTTGCCGGAGATATTGACCCCATCGGGAATAACGCCCACACCGGCGGTGGTAATGAAAACGCCGTCGCCTTTGCCTTTTTCCACCACCTTGGTATCGCCAGTGGCTATCGGAACTCCCGCCTTCTTAGAGGCCGCCGCCATGGCGTCAACGATGCGTTTTAAGTCAGCCAGGGGCAAACCTTCTTCGATAATGAACGACGCCGTCAGGCAAAGAGGCCGCGCCCCGCCCATGGCCACATCGTTGACGGTGCCGTGTACGGCCAAGCTTCCGATGTCGCCGCCGGGGAAAAACAGGGGTGAAATCACATAGCCGTCGGTGCTGACCACAAGTTGTCCGGGTGGGGCGTCAAAAGCAGCTTGATCGTTGCCCTGGGCCAGAAGATCGTTGTCGAAAGCGGCAACGAAAATCTCTTCGATCAACTGGTTCATGGCCCGCCCACCGGCACCGTGGATCATCTCGATCCGCCCGTTTTTTAAATCCAGCTTCATGACGTCCCCCCGGCGCTGCGGAAACGGCCATAGGTCCAATGGGCGGCGCAAGCTCCCTCGGCGGAAACCATACAGGCCCCCCTGGGGCTTTCCGGTGTACAGGCTTTGCCGAACAGTTTGCAGTCCTGGGGCCGCTTTAGACCGCGCAGGATGGCTCCGCATTCGCATCCTTTGTGGTCGTCCACAGGCGTCGTTGTCACGTTAAAGCGTCGCTCGGCGTCCCAATCGGCGTATACGTCACGGATTTTCAGGGCGCTGTCGGGGATCACGCCCAACCCCCGCCATTCGAATTCAGGGCGTAGATCAAAGACTTGATCAATGACGGCTTGAGCCTTGGCGTTGCCCTCAGCACTGACGGCGCGGCTATATTCGTTTTCCACCTCACTCCTGCCCTCGTTCACTTGGCGGACCAGCATCAAGATGGCTTGCAGCACGTCAAGGGGCTCGAAGCCGGAAATGACTACTGGTTTGCCGCCATCGCCGCTAAAGGGGGCGTAGCTGCGGGTTCCGATCACCGTACTCACATGGGCCGGGCCGACGAAGCCATCAAGAGCCACCTCTTCAGACCCATAAAGAATGGCGCTGACCGCTGCCGGGGTCAGCACATGATTACAGAACACGGAGAAATTTTTAAGGCCTCGTTTCTGAGCTTCCAGAATGGCGAGAGCCGTTGGCGGCGTCGTCGTCTCAAAACCGATGGCGAAGAAGATGACTTGGCGTTCCGGGTTGTCCATGGCCGCTTGCAAGGCGTCCAGGGTGGAATAGACCATGCGCACGTCGGCTCCTTCCGCCTTGGCGGCGAGCAGGCTTTTGCGCCCCGAGCCAGGAACCCGCATCATGTCGGCATAGGTGCAAAGAGTAACTTCCGGCAGGCTAGCCAGTTCCATGGCGGTATCAACGGCACCCGCTGGCAGTACGCAGACCGGACAGCCGGGTCCGTGGATCATACGCACGTTCTTGGGTAGCAAGTCCTCTATGCCGTAGCGGGCGATGGCGTGGGTGTGACCACCGCAAAATTCCATGAAACGGTAGTCGCGCCCCTCTTTAACTTCAGTGGCGATTGCCGCTGCCAAGCCTCGGGCCAAATCGCCGTCGCGGAATTCCTCAATGTACTTCATGGGACGGCCTCGGCCATTTCGGCGAACAAGGCCAAGGTGCGCATTGCTTCTTTTGGGTCCAACCTGGAGAGCGCGAAGCCTGCGTGCAGGATCACATAGTCGCCCACACAAATACCTTCCACCAGGGCCAAAGATACGACCTTGGAAACACCCTCCAGCTCAATACGCGCCAAGCCGTCCTCCAGCAGTTCGGCGACTTTGACCGGAAAAGCCAGGCACATGCTTTATTCTCCCTCCACCGTCAAAGCGGCGACCCACGCTTGGCCTAAGCTGACGCATTCATCGCCGGGGGGCAACGCCTTGTGTGTAAGAACGCGCAAACCCTGGGACTCCAGCGCTGGAATCAGCAACCCGCTGAGAACCTTGTTAAGAAAACAGCCGCCGGAAAGCCCCACTGTTTCACCACCCGCTTGTCCCGCCCATTGGGCCAGCGCCGCCGCCAGAGTTCCGTGGAACAGGTTGGCTCCTTCCTCCACTTTGCAATGGGTGAGCTTTTCCAACAACGGTGTCAGGTCCAGCACACCATCCTTAATCCGCCAGCCGTCGCTCATGACTTTCGGCTTTGTTACATGGGATTCCAATTCCATGGGCGCTTGGCCTTCAAAGTCGGCCATGGGGCGAACGCCGAGCAAGCCGCAAGCGGCGTCGAACAAACGGCCACAGCTTGATGTGGGCGGACAATTGACGCCCTTGCCCAGCATTCCAGCCAAGGGTGCCGCTAAGAGTTGATCGGCGAAGCGCTCGGCAATCTCAGCCCCCCGCCCCAGGACATGCAAAGCCGCCGCCCCCATGCGCCAAGGCTCCCGCGCCGCTTTGTCTCCGCCGGGTTGGGGCATGGTTTTTAGGTGGCCCAAGCGTTCATATTGGGCACCATCCACGCGCAACAATTCGCCGCCCCAGGCTTCTCCGCCGGGACCCAGTCCGAAACCGTCGAGAGCCAACCCAATCAGTGGGCCTTCATGACCATGCTCGGCGGCGACGGCGGCGATATGGGCGTGATGATGTTGCACCGGTATCAAAGGCAAGCCCAGCCTTTCCGCAAAATGAGTGGAATAAAAATCAGGATGCAAATCATGGGCGGCGGCTTGAAGAGCGACGCCATCCAGAAGACGTCCAATTGTTTCTTCGTAAAGTTGGGTGGCTTGTGGCGTTCCCAAATCGCCAACTGAATCAGAAACCTGGGCGGTGTTCCCGTTTATCAATGTAAGGGTGGCTTTTAGGTATGGGCCCAGGCCCGCAACCGGCGGCAGGGAACGGGGCAGGGGAATGTTTCTCATGCGGGGGCAACGATAGCTTGACGTTGAGTTTCGATCCAGGCGAACCAATCTTTTAAGCCCTCGCCGGTGGTCGCCGAAAGTTTTAAGAATTCCAGTTTTGGGTTTGCCCGCTGAGCGCAGTCCACGCAGCGCTCAACATTGAAATCCACATACGCCAGCAAATCGATTTTGTTGACGATCATCAGATCGGAGGCGGCGAACATGTGGGGATATTTAAGCGGCTTGTCGTCGCCCTCGGTAACCGAAAGAATGACCACCTTATGGGCCTCGCCCAGATCAAAGGCGGCGGGACATACCAGATTACCCACGTTCTCGATGAACAAAACCGTACCCCGGGCGAGTCCCAGGCTCTCGGCGGCATGGCCCACCCCATGGGCGTCCAGGTGGCAGCCTTTGCCGGTGTTGACCTGTACGGCGGCGACCCCCGCCGCACGAATGCGCTCGGCGTCGATATCCGTCTGCTGGTCGCCCTCGATGACAGCCATGGGAAATTGCGCCGCTGCGGTTCGCGCCAACAAGGTGGTCTTGCCGGAGCCGGGAGAGGAAACCATGTTGAGAGCCAGCACGCCCCCTTCACTAAAACGTGCTCGATTGCGAGCGGCGAGGGTTGCGTTGCGCCCCAAAACGTCCTGTTCGATGCGAATGATTCGGCTTTCTTCAACGCAGCCGCAGTTTTCACACATTAGCTAACCTCCAACTCCAAAACCCGCAACTCCGCGCCCTCCACCACTTGCAGACCATAACCGCCGCACTGGGGGCAGCCGTCAATCAATCGCTTGAGTGCCACCTGTTTATTACAAGTCCCACACAAGGCGCGCCCCGGAATGTGAATAATCTCAAGCTTCGCGCCCTCGACCAGGGTGTCTCCGGCGGCGGCCTCGAAACAAAACCGCAAAGACTGAGGCTCGGCGTGGGACAGCTCGCCCACCTCCAGGCGCACCGTTTTGACGTGAGAGAACTTCTCCACCGCCGCCTGTTCTTCGATGATGCGGAGCACGCTTTCAATGAGCGACATCTCATGCATGAGCTAGCTCATCCTTGATACGCGCCGCTGTTTGCTGAACGGCCTTTTTCACTTCGGGCGACAGCTCGGCCCCAAGATCGAAGTGCGCCCCTTCTATTCCATAGATGATGAGACGCTTCGGCAAACGCCCCAAATGGCGGGCCGTCTCAACCGCTTCGGCAACGCCGAACAGGTGGGAGGAATAGCGGAAAAATCCCTTGGGGATTTCCACCTCGCCCGCTTGGAAACGAAGCACGGCACCGGCTTTGGCATCGGAGACGGTGGCGTCGATCAGGAACACAGAATCATGGTCCTGCCAAGCTTCCATCAACTCGGCACCGTCGCCATCGAAGGCTATTGCCTCAACGCCTAAGGCGCGCAAGCTTTCCACCACCGCCGCTCCGGCCCCGTCATCGCCGCGCAAGGGATTGCCGACACCGATAATTTTGAGACTACTCACGCTCAACAGTCATCTTCAGGAAATGGGTGGCGCAAGAAATGCATGGATCGTAATTGCGGATGGTCTGCTCGCAACGCCATTTCAGGTCCTCGTCAGAAAGTGCCATGTTGCGTTCCACCACACCCCAAAGATCGGCCTCGATCTGTTTTTGGTTTTGGGCGGTCGGCGGGATGATGCGAGCGTCTTTGATCAGGCCTTTGCCGTCTAACTGATAGCGGTGATAGCAAATGCCCCGAGGGGCCTCGGTACAGCCATGGCCGACGCCCTTGCCGGGGGTAACTTGAACGCAAGACTCGTCGGGCTCTTCATAAGCCGTGGCGATCCGTAAGGCTTCCTCGCAGGCGTAAAGAGTCTCCACCATTCGAATGACAATGCTCTTGAAAGGGTTCTTACAGACACGTACCAACCCAGCCTCCTTGGCAACGCTTTTCGCCAGCTTGGACAGTTGGCTGTGATTGTTGTTGTAGCGGGCCAGCGGCCCCACCAGATACGGCTTGCCGTCGCAGGCCACACCATGAAGAGCGTTGGAGTGTTTCACATGTTTTTCTTCAAAGTGGTCCAGGAATTCCCCCACCTGAATATCAAGCCCCCGGTTGGAAATGATGCTTCCTTCATGGATGGCGTACTCATCTGGGTGCTTGAGGGACACGAACGTGTAATCATATTCATAGTCAGGGAAATCGAAACCGCCGAAGGCCAGGGTCAAGTCGCGGGATGTCTCGACGCCCCATTTCAATTCATCAATAAGGCCACGCACAGCGGTCTTGGACGGTGCCTTGTAAAAGCCTCCTACCTTCAGGTTAACCGGATGGATGGCCCGCCCGCCGATAACCTCAAGGATAGAGTTGCCAAGTTTTTTAAGACGCAACGCCTTGGCCACCAGTTCCGGATTGGCGGCGGCGATCTGTATGGCGTCATCCAGCCCTAGGAAATCCGGCGCGTGCAGCATGGCGGCGTGAAGAACGTGGCTTTCGATCCACTCTGCGCAATAGATCATGCGGCGCAAGTCTCGCAAAGGTCCCGTTACCGAAACGCCTAAGGCGTCTTCCATGGCTTGGCTGGCTCCCATGATGTAGGCGATGGGGCAGATGCCGCAAATGCGCGCTGTGATGTCAGGTGCCTCGGAAAAATCACGGCCGCGAAGGAAAGCCTCGAAAAAGCGGGGCGGCTCGAAGATGCGGAATTTAAGCTCCTTGATTTCGCCATTCTTGATGCGCAAGTCCAGTGCCCCTTCCCCCTCGACGCGGGCCAGGGCGTCCACTTTGATATTGCGTATTACTGTTTTACTCATGGGCTTCGCTTTCTTTTCGGAAGGCGTCAGCATAAGCCGTGTAGCCTCTGAACAGGCGACGCACCTGTCCTTTGTCGGCGCCCAGTTCCTTCAACCGCTCAGCCAATGAGGCGGTGTTGGGAGTCTCCTGAGGCCCAAAGCAGCCGAAGCAGCCACGGTCGCACTTGGGACATACATTGCCGCATCCGGCCTGGGTGACGGGGCCAAGGCACAATTCGCCCTTAGCCACCATGACGCAGACCGTGCCGGACATCTTGCATTCCATGCATTGACTGTGTGTGGGCGTATGGGGCTTGCGTCCGGCAAGCAGGGCACCAAGAACTTCCAGCAATTGTTCTTTGTTGATGGGGCAACCCCTCAATTCCATATCCACGGTTACGTGATCCTGAATGGCCGTTGACTTAGCCAAAGTTTTGATAAATTTCGGGTTGGCGTAGACGGCGTTTATGTATTCCTTAATATCGGCGAAATTGCGCAAGGCCTGAATGCCGCCCGAGGTGGCGCACGCACCGATGGTAATCAGCAGCTTTGAGGAATCGCGCACCTTTTGAATTCGCACTTCCTCTTCAGGTGTGGTGATGGACCCCTCTACCAAAGAGATGTCGTAAGGACCCTTAACTTGCGCTCGGGTGGCCTCAAGGAAATAAGCAATTTCCACCGATCCGGCGATAACCAGCAATTCGTCTTCGCAATCCAGCAGGCTCAACTGGCAGCCATCGCAGGACGAGAACTTCCATACCGCCAGTTTGGGTTTATTGGCCATAATCTAAAGCTCTCTGATCTTGAACAAATCTTCGATCTTGCCATAAGGGAAAACCGGTCCATCCTTGCAGATGAAATGCCCGCCGAACTGGCAATGTCCGCAAAAGCCGACAGCGCACTTCATGTTGCGCTCCAGGGAAACATAAATGGAATTCTTATCAACGCCCCGTTCTTCAAGGGTCGAAATGGTAAATCGCATCATGATTTCCGGCCCGCAGACAAAGACCGCCACGTTCTCAGAATCAAAGTTGGCTCTCGGAATAAGCTTGGTGACCGTGCCCACATTGCCCGCCCAATCGCCAGAGGCGTGATCGACGGTGGCGCCCACATAGACGTCAAGATGCGCACTCCATTTTTCCAGTTCCTTAAGAAATAAAATGTCCGCTGGCGTGCGGGCACCGTAGAGAATGACGAAGCGTCCGTATTTTTTCCGGTTGGCGAGCACATGATAAACGGCCGGTCTCAGCGGTGCCAAGCCGACACCACCGGCGATGATCACCATGTCGGCACCTTCCACATCAGTTACCGGCCAAGCACTGCCGTAGGGGCCACGCACCCCGACCATATCGCCCTTGACCAACTTTGACATGGCGTCCGTCACCGCCCCCACATTGCGGATGGTGTGAACCATTTTTTTTGAATCCTTGGGATCGCCGCTGATGCTGATGGGAACCTCGCCGACGCCGAAATGATAAAGCATATTGAACTGGCCGGGCTGGAACGCAGCGCTGCCGCCGTTCATGGGCACCAGTTCGATGGTGAACGTATCAGCCAAATCCTTGCGCCTTTGAACAAGGCGAAAAGGTTCAGGCGTCATGGGGTCACTCAGCGTCATGAACCACCATACATATCGACCAATTGCAGACGCGTTGAAGCGAGCCGCTTGGCCATAATGGGAATGAAGCGGCTGTAAAGATCAAAACCCAGGGAATGATCCTTGTTTAATTTTTTTCTTAAGCATTTGGCCTCTAGAGCAACCAGCCGGGTTAACCCAACGGCGCGGATATCATAGGTCCACTTACAGGGCGGCACGATCCAGGACCAGCCGAAGATATCGCCGTCATGTAAGGTCTCCAGAATAATGGGATCCTTGCCCTGAACATGAAATTCCAAAGCCACCGCCCCCTTGTGCAGCAGATAAAATTGATCCGCCGGATCGCCCTCACGCACAATATAATCGCCGGCGTTATGGCGTTCGTTCTTGGCGCAGCCGCTGAGAAGTTTATAGGATTCCTTATCCATGCCCTTGAAGAAGGGATGTTCCTTCAACACGTTATCAAGACCCTTAGTATTGACCATTTTAAATCCTCCTTATTTTTTGAAGGCCTTCGCTTCTTTGGTAATGTCTATGCCGACGGGGCACCATGTGATGCAGCGCCCACAGCCGACACAGCCTGACGTATTGAACTGATCATGCCAATGGGCCAGCTTGTGGGTCATCCATTGGCGGTAACGGGCACCGGTGCTGCGGCGGATACTACCGCCATGAATGTAGCTAAAATCCAAGGTGAAGCAGGAATCCCATTGCCGGGTCCGCTCTGCCGTTTTCCCGTCAAGGCTGGTTTGATCGCGCACCGTGGAACAGAAGCAGGTTGGGCAAACCATGGTGCAGTTGCCACACGCAGTGCAGCGCGCAGCAATGTCATCCCAGCGATTGCTTTGCAGGTTATCGAGCATGATCTTGCGGGCATCTTTAGGAATTTTGCGGCGCATGCTCTTGGCGACTTTGGTTATGGCTTTTTCAGCCGCCGCTTGGTCCGTTTTGTTAGGCGGCTGGGAAGGCAGCTTGGCAAGCATCTTTTCGCCGAGTTTTGATCCGGCCTCGACCAGAAAATCATGACGCCCTTTGTCGGTAAGTTCTGTTAGTGCAAGGTCGAACCCGTCCTCTACCTTCGGCCCGGCACCCATTGAAACGCAAAAACAAGTCTCTGCGGCCCGGCGGCAATTTACCGCGACGATAAAGACCTCCTCGCGGCGGGCTAGGTAGTCGGCAGAGATGTTTTCACCCTCCATAAACACCTTATCCTGAATTTTCATGGCCTTAAGTTCGCAGGCGCGTACACCGATGAAAGCTTGGCGCGGTGCGTCCGTTTCGGGCTTTATGGTGAATCCATCCTTGCCCCGAGCCGCAGTCCAAAGCCGCGTCATGGGCGGGAAAAGATAACGTTTCCAGGCGTGAGGGCCGAGGGTGAAACTGAAGTATCCGGCGCCTCGTTTTTTCTTCAAGCGGTAGGTGCCGGGCTGTTGCTCATCGATAAGGTTCAAGGGAAGATCCTTCAGCCCACTCACCGGCTCATAGACAATGGAGCCGTCCCTGACGCGCGGGCCGATAACCTGATAGCCACTATCAAGGAGGATGCTAAACAAATCCCCGAGAGCTTTAGCGGCGAGGAGACCCTGTTTTCCCATGTCGCTCCTTGTGGTTCTTGGCATTAGTTCTCTGATAATATCATTTCACAGCACATTTAAAACAGCGTTTCTTGCGCCCGGGTTTGGGTGGTAAAGAGACGTTCAGGCTCTCAATATGGCATTGTCACGTTAAGTGGCCCCGAACGCAGAAACTCCTAACTGTTGTATTTCAAGCCGCCGCACATGAGCTTTCCCATATCTCAAAAGCTTTAGCACGATACTGCTTGAACGTGGTTCGTTTGATCAAATGGCGTTGTACATAAAAGGTGTTGCATGTGGCTGACTGAATATTGAGAAACTTCTGGGCGGCTCCTGGTGATTTGAAAAGCTGCATCTTTCGCTCTCGTCCCCTTCGCCCCCTCGGCCGGTCTCACGATCGAACCACATAAAGACGCCATTATGACGGATCAGGTGGTGGCCTGGAGCCGGAGTGAAAAGAATCTCAGAATCTTCCCCATCTCCGTTCAAGCGCGGCTCTTGATCGACCATCAGACGGCGGCAAAGGCGGCTGTAGGGATGAGCGTGCGCCAGGCGACCAACTGGCGATAGGCCGGACGGCGGGAATCGATGCTAACCTGCACGGTAAAATACCGTAGCACCAATACTTTTATGACGGGCACGGCGGCACGCCCCAACGCGGCCAGTACGCCGAGGGCGGCGATGGCAATTCCGCCGGTGAAAAAGTCGTTGTCGAATTGAGCCTCGAGGGCGGAGATGAGGGTGTCAAGCATGGCGGCACGCTCCGCTCAACACACTAACCCGCTCGGCGCGGCTGCGCGGCGGGATCGAAAACGAAGAAGACAGATTTCCAAATAAATTGTTGAACCACGGCTTATATGCTCATCGAAGATTTCTTTCAAGAGTGAGTTAATCCCTCTTGGCTCTTGAAGAATCAATATCGACAACAATTGCAAATTGATAGCGTATGTGCTATCATCAGGACATGACTTTGATGCCGGTTGTTATCGATACTAATGTTTTTGTTGGTGCTCTCATGAGTGAAGGCGGGGCGAATCGACGGGTGATCAGGTTTTGTTTGGAGAGGAGACTGAGGCCGCTGATGGTCGCCGCGCTTTTCGCCGAATATGAAAGCTTGATGGCCCGCAAGAAGCTATTTCTTGATTGCCGGCTGGACGAGGGAGAGCGGGACGAACTTTTTAATGCTTTTTTGAGTGTTTGCCGCTGGGTGTCGGTCTATTATCTCTGGCGACCGAACCTGCGTGACGAGGCTGACAATCACCTCGTTGAATTGGCGGCGGCGGGTGGAGCAGCCGTTATCGTCACCAATAATATTCGTGACTTTAAGGGTGAGTATATGGACTTTCTTGGCGTTCGGGCGGTTACGCCAGGAATGTTTATTAAAGAACGGGAGTTGAAAACATGAAGACAATGACCATTCGGTTGCCGGATGAAAAACATGAGCGTCTTAAGTCACTGGCGTCACGCAAAGGCGTCAGCCTGAACAAGTTGATTGATGAGTTTTCGACCGTTGCGTTGACCGAGTTCGATATGGAGACGAGATTCCGAGCTCGCGCCAAGCATGGTAATTTGAAACGGGGTCTCAGTCTGTTGGATAAATTGGATCATGCCCACTGATTCCGACGAGCACCGCAATCAACCGCGCACGGCCCCACCTGGCAACAAGCGTACTGGATAAAATGCCAAGTGATTGAAATATAACAATGTGTGTTTGAACCCAGTATTTTTCGCTTATCAATTAACGATAGAAACCATCTCCGCTTACTTCGCTTCGGTGCGGAGAGGGTTAAATCCCTGTCTCCTTCCCTCCGCCATTATACGGTAAAAATAGTATCTATAATTTTCCTGCATCATATTGTTTATAAATGTCTTTATACCTTACATTGACATTTTTCCTATACTCGCATAGGGCATTTTTGGGTTACAAAACGGGTTACATTGCAGACTGTTTGCCATGCAGTACGTACAGCGTCGTAACGGTAAATTCCAGTATTACAGGCGGGTTCCGACAGAGGTGGCGCATCTCGACCGGCGGCCATTCGTCAAGATTTCGCTAAAGACCGATTCCGAAGTTATCGCAAGAAAGCGGGTGGTCCTGGTTAGTCAGGCGACCGAGGAGTACTGGCACAATCTGGCCCTGCATGATCAGGGCTCAACGGATGGGATGTAACGTCAGGCGTAGTTCGTGACCACACACACATGGGCCGCGACCTTTAACAGATCGGGCATCTCTGTGAGTTTATGGACATTGGCGATCTCACGCACATCGCGTTTAAGCGATCGCCTCGACGTATGAGCGATACCATTGCCGCTGCCTGTTTGGGTTTTTTTTCTTGAGCGCTTCGAGGCATCCGCCGCCAAGGGCAACGCCGAGCGGATCGTCACCGATTAGGGTTTCCACGGGTTTGGGGACTTCTCCTTGAAAGGCCGAGCCAAGGAAGGCGGAATTATTGCCAATGACTTCGCTTCGCGAGAGTGGATGAAGCTCCATGACTTCCATCTTGGGCAGTGTGCAAAAAAGAAACGGCGGCGATTGCGCGGCTTCGACTACTTGACCAAGGTGATAACTGGAGTAAAGTGTCAAGGTAACTGATGTCGATCTGGTCGCCGCTTGATGCAGGTGTCAAAATACCGCTTTTGGCAATAACTAGCGCATCTGACGCGGAATGTTTATATTATGGTTTCCACATAGGGCTTGGTGTCGGTTAACATGCGGATCCTGGTTGCAGACGATCATTCAATAGTACGAACAGCATTAAAGTTGTTGCTCGCCGAGATCGACGAGGATTTGGTCGTAGTCGAGGCCAAGGATTTCAGTGAGACCCTGGAAGCGTCGATTGGCAAACCTGAGCTCGACCTTATCGTACTGGATCTTCAGATGCCGGGCTACGAGGGGCGTAAGACCTTGCAATTGCTGATCCGCAATGCCGGTGAAACGCCGGTGGTCGTTTTCTCGATGCTGGAATCTCCGTTCGAGATGCGAGCGGTGCTTTCGGATGGCGTCAGTGCCTATATACCCAAGTCCACAGACGACGGCCTGATTGTTAACATTATTAAACTTGTGCTTGCCGGGGGCCGTTATATTCCACCGGTATTGGGAGACCTGCCCATTCCTTCGACCGCTCCACAGACGGCACAGCAGAAGCAAAAGGAGTTGTCTGACAAATTCGGCATCTCACCGAGACAAACGGATGTGCTGTCTCTGATGGCCGAGGGACTTTCCAATAATGAAATCAGCAAACGCATGGACCTTAGCATAAGCACAATCAAGACCCATGTAACCGGGATACTAAAGGCGATGAAGGTCAACAATCGCACCCAAGCGGTACTTGTCTTCAAGAGACACCATAATTCCTTTGAAGGTATCACCCCGGATGCGCCTTAGTGGGTGCCGGTTTTTATGCCAGCGGAATGGTAACGGAAAACACCGACCCCTTGCCGACGACGGAGCGCAGCCCCAGCGGATGGCCAAGAAGTTTGGCCGTGCGTTCCACTATTGATAACCCCAGGCCAATTCCTTCACTTCGATCGCGGTCGGGGTCCGTTAGCTGCGTGAATTCCTCAAATATCAGCTTTGTGTCTTTTTCCTCGATACCGGGGCCGCTGTCGTGTATTTCGATGCGCGCGAAATTCCCGTCGCGGCGACAGCCCACCAGGACTCTGCCTCGCTGCGTGTAACGGACGGCGTTGGATATAAGGTTTCTTATAATCCTCTCCAAAAGCATTACATCCGAAAGTACCACGACGGTGGTGTTGACTATTTGCAAGTCGACGTTTTTGGCTTTAGCGGCATAGGACAATTCGGCAACAATCTGTTCGAAAATCAGTTCAAGAGGTATTGCCTCATACTGCGGAACTACAGTCTTTGCCTCCAGCTTGGACATGTCCAGCAGGGAATCAAGCAGAAGTCGCATCGACCTCTGGGCGGCGTGCAGGTGGCCCATTATAGCCTTGTCGCCACGATTTTCGCTGTGCCGCTCAAGTATTCCGGTAAACATTCCAATGGCTTCCAGGGGCTGCTTGATGTCATGGCTGGCGGCGGCCAGGAACCTCGATTTTGCCAGGGATGACCGTTCAGCGTCCTCCTTGGCTTCAAGTAGTTCCTTGGTCCGCTCCTGGACCGTGGTTTCAAGATTGTTCCGTGCTTCAAGCAAGGCGTCGGATATCTGGGAAATTTTATCTATCTGTTGCTCTACCTGCCGCACCATGGGGCGGAATATAAGCCATGCCTCGATAGCAAGGGTGGCGAAGAACATAAGCAGGGTGGCGGATTGAAATATCCGAAACTGAAACAGCGCTCTGTCGCCCGCTAATTCGTATTGAGAAACAACCTCATCAAGACTTGTAAGGATATTTGGAGCCTCGTTCAATACGTACGATACCGTGGGATTGTCCAGGTTGAGACTTTCGGATGAAATGGAGAGGATCAAGTTAACTGCCTTGACATATTTTCTTACCTTGGTGTCGACGCCATCCAATTTGTCGAAATAGATGCGCCATAATTCGGAGTTTTGGAAAATTCGGTCGCCCTTGCTGATAAGCATCTTGTGAGACTTCAACATGAGTGCCGCCGATTCTCTAAGATCGGCGCGGACCTTGGCACCCTCGTCGAGCGATCGCGCTTGCAACAGGTTTCTCGTCAACAGAGCGATACGCTGGGACAGCATACGCTGGCGACCGCTAATATTGACCACCGAAACAAGATCTTCGTACTGCGATATCATGCCGATGAACGCGGTGAATCCAATGCTTGCAAGGATGGCTATGACCGATAGCGCAAGGACGTAGCGCCGGGTCATCCAGTTCTTGTCGAAATTTACGGCTTGCTTCATAGCCCCCACCCTACGGCCCGCCTTTGCCTCATGGGCTACGGCGATACCACATCTCCAACGCGGGCCACTAGTCGGTATTCCCCCGCGTTTAATACGCCATATACCTTATAACTAATTGCTTGCAGGGCCAATAAGACTATGGTATTGGATTGTATCGGTGTGACTAGGACTTCAGTACTAGGGTATGGCTTAAAGTCTTGTTTGTTGTGGGCTGTGTCGGCACTAGGGGAGAGAGTTGGGTGCTATGGGTGGGGCGCTTGTTGGCTATGGCTGTTCCCGTAGGCCTTCGGTTTTTTCTCCTGATTCGTGGAATTGTCGGTGACCGAACGTGCGGTCGCCGTGGGCATTGGGTGGGCATTAGGGGAGTTAGAGGGATGGCCGATATACGACGCATTTCAGTTTATTTGATTGGTTTGGGGATACTACCCATTATTTGGGCCGGGTCGGCGGCGGCAGCTACGGGTGCTACCGAAGGCAAGGCGTTATTCAACGACAATTGCGCGGCATGCCACCAGAAAGAGGGGATAGGGAAACCGGGCACCGCGCCGTCACTGACCGACAAGGAGTTCCTTGCCGCTGCATCGGATAATTTTATTCTCACGACTATTCGCGGCGGTCGAAAGGGCACCGCAATGGTCCCGTGGAATGGAAATCTTAAGGATAACGAGATTAAGTCCATTGTCTCCTATCTGCGAACGTTCAGCCCGTCCAAGGGCGGCGTTATAAATCGTGCCGACAACTATCAGGCGATGGGCGACGAACGCCTGGGACGGGACCGGTTCAACGCCATATGCGCCGGTTGCCACGGCCTCAAGGGCGTGGGCATGGAGGCGGGCGGATCGGGCACCGCCATCGGCAAGAGCGGGTTTCTCAACGTGGCCTCAGACGGCTATATCCGTACCATCATCAAGCACGGCCGTTCCAATACCCCGATGCACGGATTTCAGGGGCCGGAGGGCTTGGCCAATCTCACCAACAAGGAAATAGACGACATCATAAGGTACCTGCGTTCGCTTTAGTAACCACGCAGCCGAATCGGTAAGCGGTTGTTGAAAACGTGAGCTCAGGAAAATGAAAGGATCAAGGTAATGAAGCGCGATAAAATGAGTCTAGGGCGGCGTAATTTCCTCAAGGGAGGTGCCGTTGCTGTTGGTACGGCGGCGGGGGCGAGCCTGTTTACGGGAAATAATCCGGAACTGGAAGCGGCAACGCCGGAAGAAATAGCTGCGGTGGGTGGTGGCGAAGTAGAGGAAAAACTTGCTGCCTGTCCATACTGTGGTGTCGGCTGCGGCACCAAAATTCAGGTTAAGAACGGCAGAATTGTTTCCATGCGGCCCGATCCCGATTATCCAACCAACAAGGGGATGCAGTGCATAAAGGGCCTTACCGCGGCCGAACCTATATACGTTGACCGGATAAAAGGCGATCCCTATGTCCGCAAGGATGTGTGGGCGGAATGGAACAAGCCCGGTCATGGTGATCTTGGCTATCATTCCAAAACCAAGAACGCCTTCGACGATGATCTTTTCGTTCGGGTTCCGGCCAAGCAGGTTGATGAATTGATCGCCCAGAAAATTGTCTATCTGGCAAAAAAACATGGCGGCAATTCCATCGGCCTTTACGGTTCCGGGCAGTTGACCGTCGAGGGGCAGTACCTGGAAAATCTTTTCATGAAAGGTGTTCTCGGTTCAAACACCATCGAAGCCAATGCCCGCATGTGCATGACTTCGGCGGTCACCGCCTATTTCAAGACCCTGGGTTCGGACACCCCGCCACTGGCCTATGAGGATATCGAATTGTCCGACATGGTGATGCACTTCGGTCACAACGCGCGGGAATCTCACCCGATCGTCTACTGGCGGGTTGCCGACCACAAGAAAAAGAAAAATATCCCGACGGTGGTTATCGATCCACGCTATACCGGCTCGGCCAAGGGATTCGTCGATATCAATCCCGACAATTCGGTTCATGTGCCGATCCTCAACGGGGATATCAGCTTCCTCAACGCCCTCGCCCATGTGTTGCTCAAGGAGCACCCTGACGTTATCGACTGGGACTTCATGAAGAAGAACACGGTCGGCTGGAAGGAATATACCGACGGGGTGCTGAAGGATTACAGCCCGGAGCAGGTTCAGGATCGCATGGGTGGCAAGTATCATCCGGTACCGCCGGAACTGATTCGCAGGGTCGCCGGGATGTTTGCCGACGCCACCCGCAAGCGTCTGGCCCGCAAGGCGGCAGGCAACGAGTACGGCGGTGTGGTTATCTTCTGGGGCATCGGCTACAACCAGCATATACACGGCCAGCATAATGTGATCTCGCTGATCAACCTGACTGCGTTGACCGGCAATTTGGCCAAGCCGGGCTGTGGTCCGTTTTCGATGACCGGACAGCCAAATGCCATGGGCGAGCGTTTTACCGGCGGCCTTACCGGCCGTCTGCCGTTCAACGAAGGATTGAAGAACGCGAAGCATCGGCTCAAGATAGCCAAGGCTTGGCGGGTGCCTGAAAAGAATCTTATCAGGGCCATGAACTCCAAGAATCCGGGAATGGCCGTAGGAATGATGGAGCGGGCATTAAAGGGCGAGGTCAAGGCCATGTTCCTGATCTACGCTACCCATATTGATCTGCCGGACCAGAGAAACCTGATACGTCCGGCGCTGTCCAAGATGTTTGTCGTGGCCCAAGAAATTTACCGGCACGCTCCCAACAATCTGTTTGCCGACGTCATCATGCCTGCCGCCACGTGGGGTGAGTGTGGAGGAACCTACATCAACTCCGAACGTCGTTTCCATGTCACCGACAAGGCCGCCGAACCGCCCAAGGGGTGCAAGCCTGATCTCGATCTGGTGATCGACAAGGGGCGGAGGATAGCCGACCTTTTGGGCCTTGACGGCAGCAAGATATTCCATTGGAAACGCAAGGCTGACGGCTTTTACGATGTCGAGGATGTTTTCCGCGACATTGCCAAGGCCTCCAAGGGTACGGACACCGATCTGACCGGCATGATTGAGGTGGAAAAGAAGGACGGTCTTAGTCCCTACCAGCAGATACGCTCGATTGACGGCAAACTGCGGGGTATGCAGTGGCCCGCGCCGACTTACGCTATCGCCAAGGCGGGGGGCACCAAACGCCGTTACATGGGCCAGGAAGGCAACTGGCCGGGCAAGCCTTACGGTGAGTTCCGCAAGTCTGACGGCAAGATGCATTTCAAACTCTGCCATCAGGACTATTCGCAGCGTAGGGAGATAACCGAAAAGCTGATGCAGTTCGGGGTCAAGAAAGGCTACTACGGCATCGACAATCTCGACTTGCTCAAGAAGGCCCGCGATATGGCGTTAACCCCCGATTTGCCGGATGATGACTATCGGGGCGCCAAGTGGTTCGACGTTCCCAAGGACAAGTATCCGTACTGGCTTGGTCTTGGCGTGGTCTATGAGCATTTCCACACCGCCAAGTCCAATCGCAGTCCGACAACTCGGCGGCTGGTTCCCGAGATGTATGTGGAAATGCATGCCGACGATGCTGCGGATATGGATATCAATGATGGTGATGTAGTCCGTCTGATAACCCGCCGCGGCGAAATGCAGGCCCGCGCTCAGGTCGGTGACAACAGCTTGGTCAGGCCGGCCCGTAACAATGTGGCGAGGGGCTATTTGTTCAGCCCATGGAACCTGTCGGTGGCCGATAGTGCCGATCCCAAGAAGAATAAGTGGCTGGCCAACGCAGTGACCAACCGGCCTTGGGATATTGTTTCCGGTCAGGTTGACTTCAAGAAGCAGGCCTGCCGCGTAGAGAAGGTATAGCCTGTGTAGGCTGGCGACTCGGTCGGACGCTTTGGGAGGGGAGGAAGCAGTGTTAAGAAGGAAGTTCCTGCAATCCCTTAGCGTCATGGCCGGGTCTGCCGCCGCCTTTTTTTCTGTTCCCCCGGCCTCCTCTTCCGTCTTCTCGTCTTCGTCGCGACGGTTTCTCCGTCCGCCTGGGGCGAGAGCGGAAGAGGAGTTTATCGGTAGCTGTATCGGTTGCGGCCTGTGCGGAGAGATATGTCCCAACCGAGCGATTCGTTACTTCGGCGTGAGCAATGGGCTATCGTCCATGGATACGCCCTACATAATTCCCCGTGAGCAGGCTTGCATATTGTGCATGAAATGCGGTGACGTATGTCCCACCGGCGCTATTACCAAAATTTCCCACAAGGCCCCGGATATCATTGCCAAGGTGAGAATGGGCAAGGCACTGGTGGACAAAAACCTCTGTTATTCATACCAGGGCAGAACATGCGGTGTCTGTTACTGGGCTTGTCCTTTGCCCAAGGTCGGCATGCGACTGGGAATGATGGAAAAGCCGATAGTCCTTGATGGCTGTGTCGGTTGTGGACTGTGTGAACGAACATGCATCCAGATGCCACAGGCAATTCGTATTTTCCCCCACCGTGACAGGGCGTAGCGTTGCCCATGCCTCCCCCGCCGACGATTACATTATCTACCCGCAACTATCTTTTCAGGCATCTTAACAAGCTGCGATGGCTGGTCCTGTCCACGGTATTTTTGCTGCTGATTTTGCTGCCGTATTTTCATATCTATCAGAACTTTGTCGCAGCCCATGCCTACGCACTTCTTCTACCCTCCGAGAGGACCGTTTACGATGTCATCGAAGCTATAACCTCGCCGTTCGTATCGGACCCAAGGGT
>CAZEFJ010000021.1:14611-19529 GCA_964511465.1 uncultured Hyphomicrobiales bacterium | reverse complement strand
CGTTCAGGAAGGGCCTTGCCAAGATACATCGACACGATCACACCCGGCCAGGGCGCCAGATCGGTTCCGCGGGCTTTCTTTTCGATCTCTTTTTTTCCGTTGGCACCGGTTTGTGATTTTGCCAGGTATAGCCACAAAAGGGCGTACCGGCGCATACCATCGTCACCGTTTTTAAGGACCATGGAAAAGTCGCGGGCCGCCAATTCAGCTCTGTTGCGATAAAAATTCAATATTCCCCTGTTCAGATAGGCATCGGCATAATCAGGCGTGGATTTTATCGCCTGACCATATTCAAGGATAGCCCGATCAGGTTTTCCCAGTTGTTCATAGGCCCATCCCCGGCCCAGATAGGCGGCAGCATAAAGAGGGTTCAGCTTGATCGCCTGGCTGTAACTGCGAATGGCAAGCCGGTGTTCGCCATTGGCTTCATGGGCCCAGCCACGACCAAGATAGGCCTCGACAAAACCCGGATCGACCAGAATAGCCTGGGTGTACTCTTCAATCGCACGGTTAAACATGCCTTCAAGCTCGAATTCCCGGCCTCGTTTATTGTAGTAGTCCGCCGTCTTGGTCTCCGAACCGGACGTTGGTGCGGCAACCGGTTTTTGTGGTTTTGCCGACGGCGGTGACTTTGGCTGTGAAACTTGCCGGGGAACGGCCTTGGCCGGAGGCAATGGTTTGGCCGTTTCAGGTTGTTTTGCCGCGACTTGCACCTGACCATCCCCGGCGTTTACAAACCAGTAGAATACACCCCCGGAAACAATCACAAACAGGATACCTGCGACAATTACCGATAGCAGAATACGGCGCGGCTCCGATTGCCCTGTGAAGACCTGGACGGACGCTTCCGACGAGGCCGTCATATCGCGTTCCTGCTGTGACTTTTTCAGGGCATCAAGGATAAACGACATTACATTCGCTCTCCGGCGCTCAGATATTCAATCGACATTTTTGGTAATCTCTTTTGGCCCCGACAGAACGTTATCGTCCAGCGGTCTTGCCGAGATGAATAAAAATATTGCGATTACCGTTACGGCCAGTACCGCCGCCAGCGCAAATCCCGGCCATTTTGCCGCGGGTTTGGATAAATTGCCGCTTAAAACTTCCATTGCCGCGGCATCCGCAAGCTTTCCGTCTATGACCTTTTTACCCTCGGAATAAGCCCCCATCAGACAGCGTTCGCTGATCGAATTTATCCATCGGGGAACCCCATTTGAATGCCGATATATACGGTTAATCGCATCGCCACGGAAGGTCGCGGGCGACAGACCGCCGATTCGCAGCCGGTGGTGGATGTATTTTCTGGTCTCGGCACGGGATAACGGCTGTAAATGATAGCGGGCGGATATCCTTTGATTAAGCTGGCGCATCTCCGGGCGCTCGAGAAGAAGGTTCAATTCCGGCTGGGCGATCAGAATAATCTGCAACAGCTTGCTCTTGGCTGTTTCAAGGTTGGTAAGCAGGCGAACCTGTTCGAGAACCCTGGGGCTGAGGTTCTGGGCCTCGTCGATAATCAGGACGGCTTTCCGGCCCCTGGCGTGAACCTCCAGAAGGTGACGGTTTAAGGCATCCATCAAGGTTTTGATGCTGGGCGGCGAAGAACCGGTGGAAATTCCCATTTCATCACAAATGTTGGCCAGCAACTCGACTTCGTTAAGGCGGGGATTTACGCACAGGGCAAGGTCAATATTTTCAGGGATCTGGTCGATAAGACATCTGCTTATGGTCGTCTTGCCGGTTCCGACGTCCCCACTAAGCAGGACAAAGCCACTGCCTTCCATGATCCCGTACATCAGATGCGCCAGCGCCTCCTGATGGCGCGTGCTCATAAACAGATAACGCGGGTCAGGGGTATTGGAGAACGGACTGTCTTCTATGCCGAAATAGGTACGATACATAATGTATCTGTTTAGCGCATTTTTAATGCACTTGGAATTTTTCCCGGTCTATCGTTCCCTTATTGAGTCGAATGGGAGCTAAACAAGCTCATCGCATCAATCTTGACGCCATTCTCTATGACATTAAGCAAATGTCTTCCGGAACCATGTATATAGTCAATGTATGCTTGGTATCTGGGATTTCCGATAGGGCCGAAAATTTCATCCTTTATCATCTCGGAAAAACCTATGATCGTATTTAGCGGAGTCCTTAGCGAATGTCCTATAACGGAGTTTTTGTGCGATCTTAAAGACATCTGCGACTCGATCAGTCTGCTGCGTACGGCGGCCCTTGAGTAACCTTTAAGCCTTCCGTGGCCGGCCTTTGCATGACCCGAACGGGTGGATGCCGAACGGTAATAGTTGAGGACGAAAGTACGGATTTCCGATGTCCGGTTATTGCCTTTGCGGTTGCGTTCGATCGACGAGCAAAGATCATGGATGCTGTACCCCTCACGATGGCATATCTCGCCCAGCGCATCCCAGGTGTCACCCTCAAGGCGAAGGCTGGTCCTGTGCCCGTTAATCGTAACGTTTTTGCTGACTAGCATACTTTCCATTAACTCGTCCCCCAATCCGTAAATATTCAATCTCCGACATCCTCATCAGGCGTCAGCGTCCTCAAAGACAGCGCATGCAGGCCGTCTTTTATTTCCCCTGCCAGCAAATCATAGACCATACGTTGCCGCTCGACCCTGGATTTGCCGATAAAGGCGGCAGATACCACATTAACCGCAAAATGGCTCTCACCGCGTGGGCGGGAACCGGCGTGGCCTGCGTGAATATGTGATTGATCGACGATCTCAAGGCGCAAGGGTGACAGACCTTCGCCAAGTTTTTGTTTTATTGCTTCAGCTACTATCATTTCTTTCGATAACGCTATTAGCTAATATTCTCAAGCTGAAAATAATCCGCCAGCCTGACACAGACCACTAGCCAAGGCGGAACATGGGGCGCATATTTATGTCTATGAGTTATAAGTACAGCCCATTTAATGAGACAAAAACGGACGTCGACGTTCGTCTCTGCGACTGGCCGCAGTGCCAGCAACAGGCACTTCATCGGGCCCCCCGCTCGCGCTATGAAATTAACAGCTACAAATGGTTTTGCCTTGGCCATATCCGTCTTTACAACAAATCATGGAATTACTATGCCGGGATGAGCGAGGAAGAAGTCGAGAACGATATCCGCGACGACACGGTTTGGGGGCGCCCAAGTTGGCCCTTGGGGGCGGCGAAAAGAGCAGCAGCCGGTCATTTCGACGATGATTTTGGAATCTTTGACGAGCAACCATCCGGAAAGAAAAGATCACCGCCACACCAGGGCCAACAATCCGCGCCCGAAATAACGGCGTTGAATATCCTTGACCTTAAGCCTCCGGTATCGATCAAATCCCTCAAAGTCCGCTACAAGGAACTGGTCAAGCGCTACCATCCCGACGTAACCGGCGGCGACAAGGCATCGGAAGAAAAATTCAAGCAGATAAGCCAAGCGTACCACACCATTATTAACTCGTTGGCCTCTTAGATCATCATTGGCAAAGTATATTAATATGACCTCTATCGATTCTATCGAAACACCGGATATAACAATCTCAGTCCGCCAGACCTTCGGCATCGACACCGACATGGAGGTTCAGGCATTCAGTAAATGCGAAGAGCATGTCCCGGAAGTGGACGCCGCATACCAGTTTGATCGCGAAACCACCTTGGCCATACTGTCCGGATTTGCTCATAACCGCAGGGTGATGATCCAGGGCTATCACGGGACCGGCAAATCAACACATATCGAACAGGTGGCGGCCCGTCTCAACTGGCCATGTATCAGGATAAACCTGGACGGCCACATAAGCCGTATAGATCTGGTCGGCCGGGACGCAATCGTGCTTCGCGACGGCCAGCAAGTAACCGAATTCAGAGAAGGTCTGCTGCCCTGGGCGATACAAAACCCAACTGCCCTGGTATTCGACGAATACGATGCCGGGCGCCCAGACGTAATGTTCGTTATCCAGCGCATTCTTGAAGCGGAAGGCAAATTGACGCTGCTTGACCAGAACCGGGTTATGACGCCGCATTCCTGTTTTCGTCTGTTTTCAACGACCAACACCATCGGTCTTGGCGACACGACCGGGCTTTATCACGGCACCCAGCAGATAAATCAGGGCCAGATGGACCGCTGGAATGTGGTCAGCACCCTTAATTACCTCCCCGCCAAGGACGAAATAGCGATCGTTCTCGCCAAGGTTCCGTCATATGGCACGGAAGTCGGAAAAAAAACCGTAAGCGCCATGGTTGAAATGGCTGCGTTGACCCGTACAGGCTTTGTAAACGGTGATATTTCGACGGTTATGTCGCCGCGCACGGTTATTACCTGGGCCGAGAATGCCAATATTTTCGGTAACCTCGCCTTTTCCTTTCGGCTTACCTTCCTCAACAAGTGCGACGAGATGGAACGGCCTGTGGTCGGGGAATACTATCAGCGCTGTTTCGGCGATGAATTGCCTGGCACATGAAGCCTGATGATGGCCGTTCCGAAACGATCCGGCGGGCTACCGCAGCCGCACTCAGGGCAATCGCCAAACGGGCTGATGTGGTGGTATCGTTCTCAACCTCGGCCAGACCCGCAATACATGGCGACAACGCCCGTCTACCAAGCCCTTCGCGCGAATTCGCGGCAGATGATATGGGGCGTTTGCGCGGCATGGCGGATTCCCTGGCGCTAAGGCTTTGCTATCATGACAAAGAGGTCCATGCCCGGTTGATGCCTCGCGGCGCGGACGCAGCCGCCGTTTTTGAAGCTGCGGAACAGGCCCGCGTCGAGTCTATCGGCACCAATCGTATGGCCGGGGTGGCGGAAAACCTGACAATCAACACCGAAACCCGTTGCCGCAATTATATGCAATCACATCAATCAGAGCCTATGCCGATGGCTGACGCTTTCGCCATTATGGTGGCGGAAAGGCTGACCGGACGCACCCCGCC
>CAZEFJ010000021.1:12944-14511 GCA_964511465.1 uncultured Hyphomicrobiales bacterium | reverse complement strand
CCAACTGGATAATCAGCTATCGCATATTCAGGGGGTCGTTAACCGTCTTGCCAACCGGCTCCAGCGTCGCCTGTTAGCCCGCCAGAACCGGTCATGGGACTTCGACCTGGAAGAAGGCATTATCGATGCCGGACGGCTTTCGCGGGTCGTCACCGACCCTACCCACCCGCTGTCGTTCAAGGCCGAACGTGAAACGGATTTTCGCGAAACGGTGGTTAGCCTGTTGATCGACAATTCCGGATCGATGCGCGGACGTCCGATTACGATTGCCGCAATGTCTACCGACATACTCGCCAGAACCATGGAAAAATGCGGCGTAAAGGTCGAGATACTGGGCTTCACCACCGCCGAATGGAAGGGTGGATCATCGCGCGAACAATGGGTCGCCATGGGCAAGCCGCAAAACCCCGGACGCCTAAACGACCTTCGCCATATCATCTACAAGGCGGCGGACCAGCCCTGGCGAAGGGCAAAAAAGAACCTCGGTCTTATGCTGCGTGAAGGTATCCTTAAAGAAAATATCGATGGTGAAGCACTGCTGTGGGCCCATTCCAGGTTGCTTGAGCGCTCTGAGCAGCGCCGCATTCTTATGGTTATATCCGACGGTGCACCGGTCGATGACGCGACCCTGTCAACCAATCCGACCGGCTACCTTGAGAACCATCTGCGTCAGGTCATAGGCTGGATTGAAAATCACTCATCCGTGGAGCTTGCCGCTATCGGCATCGGCCATGACGTGACCAGATATTATAAACGGGCGGTAACCATTTCCAACGCCGAAGATCTCGGCGACGTTATGCTCAGGGAATTGGGAGATATGTTCGACGGCAAACAAGGCCGGAAATAATAAAATACAAGAGTACTCTACATGGCGCGTTTCTTGGTATTTCTCAGCGCCCTCAACATCACCGAGAGAACCACGTGAACGAATATTACAGTTAGCGATATCCCTGCCAATCCCTGGTGAAATTCACCCTCGAATTCACCGCCCATCATCAGCCCTGACAGCGCCGCCGCGCCGATAGTCGCAATAAGGGCCAGAGGCATAATGGAATTAAGCAGATTTTTTATCAGGTCCAGCCCCTCGCTGCCTGGATTGTCGGCGATCGATCGAGGAATAGCCACACCCAACGATAGCGGCGTGCCGGCAGGAAAGCACAGTCCGACCAACAACCTGACTACGACGGCGCCAAGCACGACAACGCCCGAGAACAAATGCATCGCATAGCTCGCCTCGGAGGTAATGAAGACAACCAGAATCCCACCTGACAAAACCCCGTGCCAGATTAAAAGAAATACCATCTCCGCAGAATTTGGCTTGCGCGCCATTACCTAGCAGCCATCAGTCATCGGAATCATACCCGCCTTCACGCCCACCAAAGTTTCCTAAAAAGCCGCTGCCGCGCTCTCCTCCACGCTCACCACCGCCGGCTGAAGCATAGGAAGAACGTCCACCAGCACCACCGACCATCAGGGAATATGCCGCCGCACCAAAGCCAATGGCGATGGCAAAAAGAACTGTCAGCAACAGAGTTCTGGAAACCATTTTACACCGAACAAATAAGTA
>CAZEFJ010000021.1:2485-12844 GCA_964511465.1 uncultured Hyphomicrobiales bacterium | reverse complement strand
ATTGAACGGAAAAGAAAAAGTTGGCGGCCAGGATTTTATCTGGAAAGCAGAATTTCAGAGAAAAAACCGGGCGTCGGTGGCATCCCGCCAGCCGCCGCGACACCGATAAATACTATGTTGACCTTATCAATATCGTCGCCGGGCCAGGCTTGGCTGTACAGTTGTGAAAGATCGACATCCTCCAGCCACCACTGAGATGAATTTTCAGCCCCCCCGCGGGCTGTATAGATAGCGGCAACGTTGCCCGGTCTTGACGCCTCACTCATATTCCCCCTTTTCAATGCTGAATCCCCGAACACTAAGCCTAGCGACCGGTCATGCGGCGGCAAGCTCGAACCAAGCCAGGAAAAAGGTTCTCCACCCCAGCTTGCACTTTCCGGATTGCCCCCATAAAAGCCGATCATCAGGCGCACCGGATGATTGCCACTACCATGCGGGGACATATACCAGGCCCATTTAAGATACGGGGTGGCGACAAGTACGGCCTGGATGCGGCGAACCGCGATTAAGGGGGCGTCACCGTTTGTCACTTTAAGTGCCGGTACATCCTCCTTGTTTGCTATGGCGAGGTATTTTCCTACCTCACCATCCGATTCAACCGCCCAGTCATCAGGTAACAACTTTCCTGAACCGTCAAAAAGAGGAGCGATCACCTCCAGACTGCCGGTCGGATATACAGGGCTGCGAGGTACGGTGCAGCCGACAAGAACAGCAAACACGAATACGGGTACTATTATTTTTCCCAAGGCATTCATGGCGATTATTTCTTATTCTGCTTTTCTCTGGCCTCTTGCAGGATGTCCTGGGTCTGAAGCCAGGCGGCGGAACCACGCACCAGTAAATTATCGGCCCGCCCGGCGTAATAGATGGCATCGTCCATTTTACCGAGAAGCAACGCCTCTTCAGCCATCGCCAGCGAACTCATGCCCTTATTGCCCTGGCGACCGTATGCTATGGCCAGGTCGCGCCAGGTCGTTGGAACGCCCGGTTCTTCAAGTAAGGAGCTGCGCAGGTTTGTTACCGCCCGGGACAACATGGATGGATCGTTCATTTCCAACTGCACATGGGCCAACTCTGAACGAACAAGAGACGATGACGGCAACAATCTGGCGGCGGTGCCATAGGAAGATAATGCCTCTTTGAGATGCGCATTCTCGAACATCATCTGGCCCCTTAATTCATGGAAATAAGGATCCTGCGGATATTCCGATATAAGTGAATCAATAAATAACAACGCGTTTTTCAGGTCTGAATGACGGTAATATGCGATAGCCTTGGCGTATCTGGCCTCCAGGCTGTTGTCGTCCTTTCTATAACGGCGCATGGTAGTCGAAAAAGGATTGGTAAAGGCGTATAGCTTTGCCACCATGCGCTTATGCATCATCGTAAATTCTGCGGAAGTCTTGGCGTCCGAATAAGGTGAATTGCGGACATGTTCCCTAATTGCCCGAATTCGGTCCTGGGTAAGAGGATGGGTGCGCAGATAAGGATCCTGACTGTTGCGACTAAGCAATTCCTGGCCGCTAAGGATATTTGTAAATTGCAGAAACCCCCTGGCCGATTGCTTGGTCTGGTCCAGAAGTTTAAGAGCCGCCTGATCGGCTGATGCTTCCTGGGTTCTGCTATACCCAAGGAATGACCGCATGCCCAACTGCTTTCCGCCGGATATAATAGCCTGACCGACATCCGGCCGACCGGTAGCGATAGCCGCCGCGCCGCCAAGTACGTATGACAGAATGGTTGCGGCCGAACTGTTCTTGATCGCCGCGCTGACGCGGGATAAATCACCGCTGGCGATATGTCCGGTTTCGTGGGCGATGACCCCGATAACCTGATTTGCATTACCGCTTCTTATAAGCAGCCCGCTATTTATGAAAAGTTTCTGGCCTCCGGCAACAAAAGCATTAAGAGATTTATCGTTAACTATGTAGATTTCAATTGCCGAAGGTTCCAAACTAGCGGCTCGGAACAGTGGCGCCGCATAGGAACGGATGGTATTTTCTATTTCGGCGTCACGGATAAAGGAAAAGCCTTTTGCCGTTGCCGTTACAGGCGCCGTGGACAGGGCAAGAACCAACAGATAAATAGCTAGGATCGGGATGCGACTAAATAAAATTTTCAAAAAGTTCACACTGGGCTGTTCCGTAGGATGGCTGGCGAAAGGTAATCGTTGGCGTCTGCTGCGTCAAATTACCATAATTTTAATGACTGCGGGCGTCACTTCATGTTCCAGCGATAAGAAAATAGACCAGGGAACTATCGGTTATGTGAGCGGGTTCGTCGGGGGGGTGGCTGTCGACGAACCACGCGCCGCCCTGGTCGGACGCGACATCCTGTCGTCCGGAGGAACTGCGGCGGATGCGGCGGCTGCTATATATTTTACCCTGGCGGTAACCTTGCCATCTTCGGCCAGCCTTGGTGGCGGCGGGGTGTGCGTTGTTCATGACAGCCCATCCAAGACCACCAGGGTTCTGGATTTTATCGCCCGCGCGCCTGGCGTGATACCCGCCACCGCCGACCGCCCCAGCGCGGTACCCGGAAATGTCCGTGGTTTTTTTGCCCTTCAGTCAAAATATGGTCGGCTAAAATGGGGGCAGATAGTTGCCCCTGCTGAAAATCTGGCCCGTTTCGGCAACCAGGTGTCCCGCTCCTTCGCCGATGACCTGGCGCCCTTGAAAGACGCCCTTATGGCAGAAAAGGAAACCCGGCGCATATTCGGCAAAAATGGTGGAGAAGATATTGTCGGAGAGGGTGATTTTATTACTCAGCTGGACCTCTCCACTGTCCTTGGAAGGTTGAGGAGCAAAGGGCCTGGAGGTTTCTACAACGGCGCTCTTGCAGCCAAATTCGTCAATGCCGTAAATGAGGCAGGCGGCTCGCTTAGCGTTGATGACATGCGCATGTTCACCCCCGTCTGGCGCGATTCGGTCAAGGTTAAGTTCGGCAATCTGACGGCCCATTTTTCCCCGCCACCGGCTGCGGCAGGGGTGGTAGCGGCGCAAATGTGGGCAATGCTTAGCAGCGATGACCGCTACGGTAACGCAACCGCCGGTGAACGACAGCATCTTATCGCAGAGGCCGCCATGCGCGCCTTTGCCGATCGTTATGGATGGCTTGGCAAAGACGGAACCGCAAGCATTAATCCCCAACGGCTTGTCCTGCCAAAACGTGTGGAGAGACTTATGAGCGGATACCGGGCGGATCGCCATGTACCTTCAGATGAACTGGTAGCAGGGCTTAAGCCAAGGCCCGAAAACCCCGCCGCCACCAGCTTTGTCGTCGCCGACCGTGATGGTTCGGCAGTGGCCTGTTCGCTTAGCATGAACCATTCATTTGGAACCGGGCGCGTCGCACCCGGCACCGGGATCATTCTGGCGGCGATACCCGACAAGGATGGTCGTGGCTCACTGTCCCTGGGACCGATGGTGGTTATCAACCATTTTGTAAATGAATTTTATTTTGCCGCCGCCGCTTCCGGCGGTATTGCCGCGCCGACCTCGATGATAAACGTTGCGGCGAAAGCCCTTCTCGGCGAACAAAGCCTTAAAAAAGCTATTTCGGCCAAGCGGGTTCACCACAGCGGAACACCAGATATCGCATATTACGAGCAGGGACTAGACAAAAAGTCTATCCAGGGGCTGGCCCGGCGAGGATACCGGACGGCCGCCACCCCAAGGCTGGGCATAGTCAACGCGATTTATTGCTCCAAGGGCCTTCCGCCCCGACCAGAAACCTGCCAAGTCGACGCCGACCCGAGAGGCTCGGGGATGGCGTCAAGCTCGGACTGATCCCAAAGCTCGGACTGATCCCAGTCAGGGGGCAACCGGATTACAGCGACTTAACGATGGTTTCCGTCATTGCCTTGGCATCACCGAACAGCATCATGGTGCTATCTTCGTAGAACAGCGGATTATCCACCCCGGCATAACCCGGACTTAGTGAACGCTTGACGAACAGCACCGTACCGGACTTGCCTACGTCCAGTATCGGCATGCCATAAATCGGGCTTGTGGTGTCTGTCTTGGCAACCGGGTTGGTTACGTCATTCGCTCCGATAACGAAGGCTACATCGGCGGTCGAGAACTCGTTGTTGATCTCTTCCAACTCGAACACCTCGTCATAAGGCACGTTGGCCTCGGCCAGCAGCACGTTCATATGCCCCGGCATTCTTCCCGCCACAGGATGGATGGCGTAGGAAACCTCTACCCCCTCTTCCTTAAGCTTGTCGACCATCTCACGTAACGCATGCTGGGCCTGGGCAACCGCCATTCCATAACCGGGAACGATTATCACCTTGGAAGCGTTTCTCATTATGAAGGCGGCGTCCTCGCCGCTACCCGACTTGGCGGTTTTATCGCCGGAAGAGGTGGCCGGGCCAGCCGTTGCCGTATCACCACCGAAACCACCGAGCAGCACGTTAAAGATTGAACGGTTCATCCCGACGCACATTATATAGCTCAGAATCGCACCCGATGATCCGACCAGGGCACCGACAATTATCAGCGCCGGATTGGACAGGGTAAAGCCGATACCGGCCGCGGCCCAGCCTGAATACGAGTTCAGCATTGAAATTACCACCGGCATATCGGCACCGCCAATGGGAATTATTATCAGGAAACCGATAATAAAGCTGAGCGCCGCCAATATCCAGAAGGCCGTAGCCGACTGGGTCGAGATCATGGTTACGACGGTAACCACTATAATCACGGCAAGCAGCGCGTTGAGTTGGTGCTGCATGGGGAAATTGACAGGATTTCCGCTGACCAGCCCCTGAAGCTTGGCGAATGCGATCACCGAACCGGAAAAGGTAATGGCACCGATAACCAGCCCAAGTGACATTTCGACCATACTGCCGGCCTCTATGTCGCCGAACGAGCCGATGCCATAGGCTTCGGGATTATAGAATGCCGCCGCCGCAACGAACACCGCCGCCAGACCAACCAAAGAATGGAAGGCCGCGACCAGTTGCGGCAGGGCGGTCATGTTTATCCGCAATGCCACGATGGTACCAACCACACCGCCAATGGCGATGCTGAAGAAGATAGTCCACAGACTGACCACGCTGGGATCCATAATGGCGGTCAAAACGGCAATAAACATGCCGATAATGCCATACATATTGCCCTTGCGCGCGGTTTCCGGGGAACTAAGCCCCCTTAGCGCCATGATGAACAGTACCGCCGCTATAAGGTAGGCGAAACCGGAAAGACTAGCGCTCATTTTATGCCCCCACCTTCTTCTCTTTTTTCTTGAACATTGCAAGCATTCGGTTAGTCACAATGAAACCACCGAATATATTCACCGAAACCAGGGCCACCGCCAACGTTCCCATCAACTCGGCAAAACCGAAATCGCTGGGCCCGGCGGCAAGCAGGCCACCGACGATGATAACCGAGGAAATCGCGTTGGTCACCGCCATCAGCGGCGAATGCAAAGCCGGGGTGACGCTCCACACAACATAGAACCCGACGAAGCAGGCCAATATGAAGAGGCTAAAAAGCGCCAGAAACGAGTACTGTTCCGATCCCGCCGCACCAGACGCGATCAACTGCGTCGCTTCGCTGGCGACCGACGCCGCTTGATCCGCAAGTTTTGCTGCCTCGGTGGCCAGTTTTGCGGAATGGTCAGCTAAAGTTGCCGGATCCATTGTCTATTCCCCTTTGCTGGTGTTTGCAGGTTTACTGTCTGCGATTTTTTCTGCCGTCGGCTTTTCCGTGACTGGCTTTTCCGCGACTGGCGGCGCCGCGACCGGTTTTTTCACTGCTGGCTTTTTTGCCGCTGGCTTCTTTGCCGCCGGTTTTTTTGTCGCTGGTTTTTTTGTCGCCGTCTTCTTGGCAGTCTTTTTGGTCTTCGAAGAGGACGCCATGGCATCCTTGACGCGCTGGTTAACTACCTTGCCGTCATGACTAACGCAGGTGCCGCTTACCGTCTCGTCTTCGAAGTCCGGAGAAAATGTCTTTTTCTCCTTGTCCACGTGCGGAGTAATAAAATTAAGAAGATTTTTAGCGTACAACGAACTGGCATCCTGAGGCACACGTCCCGGCATATTGTCATATCCGATTATCTTGACATTGTGCTTTACCACCACTTTGCCTAGTTCGGAAAGTGGACAGTTGCCACCCGCTTCGACCGCCAAATCGACGATTACGGCACCCGTCGGCATGGTCTTTACCATATCCTCGGTGACCAGCACCGGGGCCGGGCGGCCGGGTATCAGCGCCGTTGTTATAACGATGTCCTGTTTTTTGATATGCTCGGCGACTACCTGCTTCTGCTTTTCGAAATACTCGGGAGGCATCTGCTTGGCGTATCCGCCGTCAGTCTGGGCGTCCTTTTCCATTTCGGGATCGACTTCAAGGAACTTACCACCAAGACTTTCAACCTGCTCCTTGGTGGCGGGACGAACGTCGGTTGCGGTAACCACTGCGCCAAGACGTCTGGCGGTAGCTATTGCCTGCAATCCGGCGACCCCTACCCCCATAATAAAGACCTTGGCAGGCGGCACGGTACCGGCTGCGGTCATCATCATCGGCATGGCGCGGCCCAACTCTGAACAGGCATCCAAAACCGCTTTGTATCCTGCCAGATTGCTCTGACTGGACAGCACATCCATGGATTGGGCGCGGGTAATGCGCGGCATCAGATCCATCGCGAATGCGGTAATACCGGCCTTGGCATAGGCCTCGGCGTCACCTGGATGGCTTAACGCAGAAAGACTGCTGACAAGAAAAGCGCCCTTCTTCATCTGGGCCAGTTCGCTTTTCGGGCCTCCTTCTATTATCGGCCTCTGGACCTTAAGCACGACGTCGGCATTCTTGAGCGCGCTGGCTGCATCCTTGGCAATCGTCGCTCCGGCCTCGGCGAAAGCGGCGTCAGTGAAAGACGCACCTTCACCGGCACCCTTTTCGATAACGACATCAAAGCCCAGGCCCTTTAATTTTTTTACCACGTCCGGCGATGCCGCTACACGCATCTCTCCGGAGCGGCGTTCCTTGGGTATGGCGATCTTCATATCAATTTTCCCCAGTCCTCACCCTTATTGAGTCTTCACCCTTATTGGCATTCACGCTTACAGGGGCCACCTGCCCTCTGTAACATTGATTATGGGTTATGCCCTCACTGGCAAGAAATCACAAGTACTGCATTGCAAAAAAATTACTATTGAATGTTTTGTTGATCCACATCAACTCGTATAGTCCCGCAATCATGGGCAATATACGCTTTATTTCGATCCTCTCGGCGACAATTATAATGCTCGTATCGTCCCTTGCATCGGCGGGCGATGACGACAAAACATACATGCGTTTCGAGGCATATTGGGGCGGTTTACATATTGCGGATTTCACCCTGTCCAGCCGTAAAGACGGGAAAGCCTACAAAAACCGATTTGTCCTGCGGACCCGTGGTTTAACCGAATTGATTATGCGGCTAAGGCTGGCGGCTTCAGGCGAAGGGCGAACCGATCCCTTACGACCCAGCAACTACAGGGTCGACTATACCAACCGCAGACGCCAACGTTCGGTCAAGGTGCGTTTCGACGCCGGGGATACGGTTGCAACACCGACTATCCGCACCATAGGTGCCAGCATGGAAAGCGACCGCGAGAAAGAGAACAAGGTTCCGCCCAAATACCGGACCAACGTAATGGATCCGATAGCCGCCCTGTTGGCCGTCTTTCGCAATGCCCGCAAGGCGGCAAATGGCGGCCAAGGCAAATTTTCACTCGCCGTCTACGACGGTCGAAGACGCTTTGATCTGAATGGCGAATTTCTTGGCAAAGGCAGTCGCACAATTCTTGGCAAAAAGCACAAAACCTACAGACTGCGCCTGAGCGCCACCCCGATTATCGGCTTCAAGGAACGTCACACGATCCTGTGGAAAGAGATGATCTTCGACGTCTATTTCAGCGCCGACGGAAACTTCACCCCGTTGCAGTTCGTACCGCTGAAAACCGGACCTATTATCAACCTGATAGAAAAATGTTCCCAACCATGCAAATTGGCGGATATGGCAAGCGAGCCGTCAAAGTAGTCCCGTAACGCAAAAAGGGGCCCGGTCGCGCTAGCGCCTAGCCATACTTGTCCCAACTCTCATATTGACCGTCGTCCTCAACGTCATCGTCACCCCGGTAGAGGCCATTCTTGCCTTCCTTCATTTTGTAGAGGTTGGTGTCCTCCATGACGCTGCCGTTCTTTTCCATGACTTTGCCACTGTCCTGGAAAGACTTATCGCCCTTCTTTTTCTTTGCCTTCTTTCTGTCTTTGGCGGTTGCCTTGCTCTTATTTCTGGCACTGGAAGAAGGTAATGGTTTGAGCTTGGAATTAAGCCAGATGCCACCGATAACAATTGCCACTACGGCGATGCCGCCGCCTATAAGCAGTACATATTCTTCCATGCCTAATAAAAATTCCCTTGGAACAGAACCCACTAACATTGGATAAATTAAATTTGCCTAAGGGGATTGCAGGAGTCAACCGCAATTACCGTAATAATGGAATGCTGCAGATCCTGTCTTGGCTATATGGAAACAGCGGTTCCACTATAGCCAAGGCAGGATCTAAATCCGTCGGGCGACTACCAGAACCGGGGTGATACGACCGGTTTCCATATTGTTGTTTATGTTTTGGAACTTTTCGCGTGCTGTCGTCCCCATGACGATATGAGGGCCGAACGAAGAAGAACCACTGCTAGCTGCTGCCAACCTGCGCTTGAAATAGTCAAAAGCAAATTCGCTGCGGTCCTCGATCTTACAAATCTCAAATCCGGCGTTTTCCAGAAGCAACGGCATTTCTTCCGCTTTTACCAGATGACTGGATTCCGATGTTTCGGCCCACGGCACCGGAAAGAAGATTGGTTCATCATTTTTTTTCATCACATCATAGACACCGAACAATGCACCCGGCTTCACTACCCGGCGAACTTCCTGATACAAAGCGTCGCGATCCCGGATGTTCATTGACATGTGAATAGTAATTGCAGCATCGAAAACCTCGTCGTCGAAGGGCATGGACAGAGCGCTTGCCGTTTGAAAATCAGCTTTGTTATCAAGGCCGGTTAGTTTGGTCAGCATTTTGGCGACCTCCACATATTCAGAGGTCAGGTCTATGCCGGTTATGCGGCATCCGACTTGCGAGGCTATTGTCCGCCCGGCACCGCCGATCCCGCAGCCGATATCCAGAACATGTTCGTCTCCGGATAGTGATAGCTTCGAGATCATGTATTCAGTAGCTTTGCGGCCACCGATATGAAACTCGTCTATGACGGCCAGATCCTCTATGCTCAGATGGTCAAGATCGGCTCCGACATCCGCCAGACCATCTAAAATACGCTCGGCCAAATCCCCGACGCTGTAGTGCGCTTTGACTATATTTTCGATTTTCTCCATCTATTTAACTCCCAAGTTACCGGCAATCAGGATTCCAGCTCGTCGATGAACCCTTCGATCACTTTCAGACCCCGATTCCAGAAAGCAGGGTCCGAAGCGTCGAGGCCGAACGGGGCCAGCAGTTCACGATGACGCAGGGTTCCGCCGGCGCTCAGCATTTGCATGTATTTTGTCGCAAAATCGGGGTGCCCATCCTGATAAAGGTGATACAGGGAGTTCACCAGACAATCACCGAAAGCATAGGCATAGACATAAAACGGGGTGTGGACGAAATGGGGAATATAGCCCCAGAAATTACGGTATTCGTGATCAAGATCAATCGCCGGTCCCAGACTTTGCCGCTGGCTTTCCATCCACAGCTCACCGAGACGGTCCGCCGACAACTCGCCTGAGCGACGCTCATCGTGCAAACGGGTTTCGAACTGGTGAAATGAAATCTGGCGGACCACCGTGTTCAACATGTCCTCGACCTTGCCCGCCAGCAGAATGCGGCGTTGATCGGGACCGAGAGGAGAACCGCCGCCGTTCAGGAGAGAGCGAAACGCCAGCATCTCGCCGAACACCGATGCGGTCTCGGCCAGGGTCAGCGGGGTTGAGGCCATCAACGCGCCCTGCGGTGCCGCCAAAACCTGGTGGACCCCATGGCCAAGTTCGTGGGCCAGGGTCATCACGTCACGGGTCTTGCCATGAAAATTGAGCAGAATGTAGGGATGAACAGAAGGCACGGTGGAATGGGAAAAGGCGCCGGAATCCTTTCCCTGCCTTAATTCGGCGTCGATCCAGCCCTTATCAAAAAACTGCCGGGCAATATCGGCCATCCGCAGGTCAAATCCGCCATAGGCGTCAATAACCAGTTCCCTCGCCCGGTCCCATGAATATTGTTCATCGTCATCATCAGGCAGCGGCGCGTTACGATCCCAGTAATTGAGTTTATCCTGTCCAAACCATTCCGCCTTGAGGCGGTAGTAACGGTG
>CAZEFJ010000021.1:0-2385 GCA_964511465.1 uncultured Hyphomicrobiales bacterium | reverse complement strand
ACCGTCACTGTCCGAAAGCAGGTTAAGGGTTTCCGACAGGCTCAATTCCTTGCCGTCAACATCGAAACGCATTTGGGCGAATGTTTCCTCGAACAGGCGAACCCAGGCAAGGCGACCGCTAAGCGCCTTCTGGTGCAGCAGTTTTTCCTGCTCGTCCGGCAACTGATGGGGCCGGAACGCCCGCAGATCGCTAATCCATGGCCGATAGCGCGCCGCCTTTTCATCCTCCAGCAGATCGGCCAGAAGGTCTTCGTCCAGGCGGTTGATCTCAAGGGTGAAAAACAGGACCACGCTGGATATATCGGTCACCCGTTCCTGAATGCCCTGATAAAAACGCCCGGTTTCGGGATCTCCGGTATTAGCGGCAAAGACAAGCTGGGCGTAGCTTATCGCCTTGTCCATAGCCTCGGAAATGCGCTCGTAGGAAATTATTGCAGCGGCCAGGCCCGGGCCGTCCAGTTTCGCCAGTCGCCCCTTGTAACGATCCGCAAAATCATCGGCATCGGTTGCGGCGCGGTCCAGGTCGTCTTTCAGTTGAGGCGAATCCGGGCCACTATAAAGATCGTCGAGATTCCATACGGGAAGATTGCTTGAAGACATTGCCGTGTAGTTTACCATGGTTATGACAGGGAGCGGGTATATATGAATGACATGAAATGGCCAAATCTGGCAGCCATGTT
Source organism: uncultured Hyphomicrobiales bacterium (assembly GCA_964511465.1). Taxonomy (GTDB): domain Bacteria; phylum Pseudomonadota; class Alphaproteobacteria; order Rhodospirillales; family 2-02-FULL-58-16; genus JAZFTA01. The sequence continues at coordinate 1,705 of CAZEFJ010000021.1, read as the reverse complement.
TTTTCAACAGGCGGCAGTCTACGGCGACAAACCGTTTCTGTGGAAGAAAAAAGACGGCCGGTTCTGCTCCCTTGACTGGGCTAAGACGGCGAAAATAGTCTGCGCCCTGGCCAAAGGGCTTGAACGGCTGGGAATATCCGAAGGCGACAGGGTGGTGATAGTTTCGGAAAACCGCCCAGAATGGCTTATCGCCGATATCGCTATAATGTCGATCGGTGCGATTACGGTTCCAGCTTACATCACCAACACTTCCGACGATCATCTTCACATCCTCAACGACAGCGCCGCCAGGGGGGCTATCGTATCGACGGCAAAGCTGGCCGAAAATTTACTCCCCGCCGCCGCCAGGTCGTCAACACTGGAATTCGTAGTATCCATCGAAAACGACGGCGGCGAACAGACACTGGAATGGAGCGAGATACTCGATCCGTCCGATCCCGACAAAATCGTCGAACAAGCGAAAGGCTGGGGCATCGACCATATAGCCTGCATCATCTATACCTCCGGCACCGGAGGCGCACCCAAGGGGGTGATGCTGCATCATGGCGCGATCCTGCATAACTGCCGCGGGGCGTTGGATGCGATCTCCGGGCTGGGCCTAGGCAATGAGGTCTTTCTGTCGTTTCTGCCCCTGTCACATTCCCTTGAGCATACCGCAGGGCAGTTTTTCCCGGTCTCTATCGGTGCCGAAATATATTACGCCGAAGGAATAGACAAACTATCCGAGAACATGATTGAGGCCAGGCCGACAATCATGCTGGCAGTACCGAGAATGTATGAAATGATGCACGGGCGGATAATCCGTGCGATCAAAAGACAAGGCGGAATAAAGCAAAAATTATTCCTCAAGGCACTTGAACTTGGCCGCATACATTACCAAAATCCGCAGGCATTGGGGCCGATCCAACGGCTTGCCGATATCATTCTGGACAAACTGGTACGCGACAAATTCCGGGCCGGATTCGGCGGCCGTATGAAGGCGATGATTTCAGGTGGGGCACCGTTAAACCCGGATATCGGAATATTTTTTACCGCACTCGGACTGTTGATCCTTCAGGGATACGGACAGACGGAATCGGCCCCGGTTATCAGCGTCAACCGGCCCGGCAAGATCAGGATGGACACGGTCGGAGAGCCGCTGAAAGAGGTTAATGTAAAAATTGCCGAAGACGGCGAAATACTGGTCCGGGGCGAACTGGTGATGAAGGGTTATTGGCAAAACCCCGAAGCCACCGAAGAGGCCATCCATGGCGGTTGGCTGCACACCGGCGATATCGGAGTAATCAACGATGACGGCACACTTGTTATTACCGATCGCAAGAAAGACATCATTGTCAATTCAGGCGGCGACAATATCTCGCCGCAACGCATAGAAGGGCTTCTGACCATCCAGCCAGAAATACACCAGGCCATGGTATACGGCGACCGGCAACCGCATCTGGTCGCCCTTCTGGTCCCCGATACGGAATGGGTGCGCCGCTGGGCTACCGAAAACTCCAGACCGGACATGGAAACGCTTGCCTGTGACAAGGATTTTTGTAATGCCCTCGGGGCCGCCGTCAAACGGGTAAACGCAACTCTTTCCAACACCGAACGCATCCGCCGTCAGATCATAACCTTCGAGCCCTTTTCCATCGAAAACGAACAACTGACGCCGACCATGAAAATCCGCCGCCACATAATCAAGGAAATATATGGCAAGGAT
>CAZEFJ010000020.1:11448-19986 GCA_964511465.1 uncultured Hyphomicrobiales bacterium | reverse complement strand
ATCGCGATCACGCGATCAACCCGCGTTCAGTCGCCACGCAGGCTTTCGCCCGCTACCGCGGCGGGTTGCGGCATTCGCCGCAATCCGAGCCTATCATAATCAGATGATTCCATTTAATCATGATAGGCTCTAGTGGATAATTGGAGTTGGCAACGTGCAAAAAGATGGCGGTGCGGTTACGGGGGAAGATAAAGCAGAAAGGCCTTCCATTGTCGGTTGCCGGGTGCTTATCATTGATGACAACAAGGTAAATCAGAGTCTTATCGGATCGTTGCTGGTTTCCGAGGGAATTGTTAACTGCGAGTTCGCGGGCGACGGGGTTGAGGGATTGGCCAAGCTGGATGCGTTTGATCCTGATCTGGTGATCCTTGATATCATGATGCCCAACATGGACGGCTACGGGTTTCTCGAACGGATGCGCGCCGAGCCTAAATATAGTGATCTGCCAACTTTGGTAGCAACAGCGCTTGGCGATCCGCAGGATAGAAACAAGGCTTTTGCCGCCGGTGGTACGGATCTTGTGGTCAGGCCGATAAACGGTATCGAGCTGTTGGCGCGAGTCCGCATTCATCTGGAAAACAGAATATTGCTTCGAGACCTCAAGGCATATCGCCTGCGTCTTGAAAGTGAATTGACCATGGCGCGCAAGATGCAGAAAGCATTGTTGCCGGACGATGCTGCGACCATGGAAATTGCCAAGAAATACAACCTGGGTATAGAATCTATTTTCAAAACGTCTTCTGAAATTGGCGGAGACATTTGGGGTGCGCAATGCCTGGACGATCAAAGGCTCGGTATTTTTACCGTCGATTTTTCAGGTCATGGAGTGAACTCAGCCCTTAATACCTTTCGCCTGCACACTCTGATGGAGAGTTTGGGTATGTCGGCTGACGACCCTTCCTCCTACCTGAGCGCATTGGGCACGGAATTGCATTCGCTTCTTCCAAGGGGTCAATTCGCGACCATGTTCTACGGCATTGTCGACATCCGAACAAACAGTCTTACATATTCTGCGGCGGCATCGACAAGTCCGGTAATCGGCAACCTGGAAAGCGGTGATTTTACCTTTAAAGAGGCGCATGGATTGCCGTTGGGAATATCCAAGGGGGCTAAATACCAAAATCGTGTCGTCGATTTTCCCCCTGGCTCGTTCCTCTTTCTCTACAGCGACGCCTTGATAGAGACCCCATTAGGAGACGACGAAATGCTGCTGGGCGAGGAGGGACTGGCCGAGCTTGTCAGGAAAGGGCTGTCGAGCCACGATCAGGCTTCCCCGCTATCCACCGTTATCGGACTTTTCGATACCAGGGCACCAGATACCCTGCCCGATGATCTGACTGCCGTCTGGCTGGCTCGAACATAGTGCCGAGCGTGACCGGCAACTGATATAATATGAATAAAAACAAGTACCTGTTAATTATAGCGACGATATCGCTTGTCGGAATTGCCGCCTATGAGTCGCTAAAGCAATTTTTATTTCCCGATATAAGCATCTGGCAGTCCCATGTTGTGACCATTGGATTTGTCACTTCTATTTCCCTGGTGGCGGGGGGGCTGGTTCTGAGCAGGCTGGATGCATTGATATTGCAGCTATCCGAAAGCAAGAGATACAAGGACACTCTTGTCGATACCGCCATTGACGCAATAATCACCATTGATAAGGATGGCCGGGTGGTGGAGTTCAATCCATCGGCCGAGAAAATGTTTGGCTATCGGAGCAAGGCGGTATTCGGAAAGGATGTATCCGAACTTATAATTCCTCCCAATTATCGTGATAAACACAGGCGGGGAATCAAACGTTACCTTTATAGCGGCGAGAAACATATCCTGGGAAAGATGGTCGAAATTTCGGCAATAAGGTCTGACGGCGAAGAATTCCCCATAGAGATAACAGTGGCCCATATTCAGGTCTCAGAGAGTATTTCTTTCACCGCATTTATCCGTGATATTACCAAACGCAAGCATGCTCAGGATCAACTGAACCAGACCAACGACACGCTCGAGCGCTGTGTCGAAAAACGCACCAAGCATTTGGTCCGCGAAATTTCAGAGCGGATGCGTATGGAAAACGACCTGCGGATGCAAAGCAAGAAACTGGAAAATGCCGCGCGGGTTCAGGAGGCTCTGAAAACGGCGGCGAAAATGCAGGAGGCGCTACTGCCTTCACCAGCTAAGATACGCGATATTGACGAGCGCTATGGTATTAGGCTGGAATCCTATTACGTCAATTGCCAGGAATTGGGGGGAGACCTGTGGGGTGTGCGGTCTCTTGGCCGGGGGCGGCTTGGAGTGTATATCGCTGACTTTACAGGACACGGGGTGGATGCCGCCCTCAATACTTTCAGATTGCACAGCTTGATGTCGGCTGCCGATTTACCCGTAGGCAACCCAGCCAAATGTCTTTCCATTTTGAATACCATGCTCTCTGACCTTCTTCCAAGAGGACAGTTCGCGACCATGTTCTACGGCATTATAAATACCCGAACCAACCGTCTCACCTATTCTGCGGCGGCCTCCACATATGCCGTCGTTGGCAGAATGGAAGAGAACAGCTTTTCGTTCCAGGAGACCAGCGGTATGCCGCTGGGAATAAAGAGTTGTGCAAAGTATACTAACCGCCACCTGGATTTCCCCCCGGGATCGTTTGTTTTTCTCTACAGCGACGCTCTTACCGAGACGATCGGAAACAATGGCGTAATGTTGGGCGAGGAGGGACTGTCGGGGCTCATCCAGGAAGGGCTGTCGGGTAACTGTTCGGCCTCGCCGCTCTCTACTATTGTCGGACTTTTTGATGCCACTGCACCAAATCCCCTGCCCGATGACCTGACCGCTGTTTGGCTGGAACGCCGGTTGGTTATGGAGGACAATCCCGGTCCTAGATAATTTCCAGTACATTCTCCGGCGGTCGTCCCAGTGCCGCCTTGTCGTTGGCCAGCACTATCGGGCGTTCTATCGTTTTTGGGTTGGCGACCATTAACTCGATCAACCGGTCGTCGCCCAGGCTGTCGTCGTCGAGACCGGCTTCCTTTGCCTCCTTGTTGCGCAGAAGCTGGCGCGGCGACATTGCCAGCAGTTTTAATATCCTTTTCAATTCGACGGCATCCGGCGGCGTATTCAGGTATTCAACTATCTTCGGCTTTACCCCCCTTTCCTCCAGCAGTGCCAGCGTGGCCCGCGATTTAGAGCAACGGGGATTGTGGTATATGGTAACGGTCATGGCTTGGGTTTCCGTGTTTGATTATTTTTTTCGGGGGGAACAAAAATTTCCGGAGCCTCTCCCGGTACCGTTTCCAGATAGATCGACTGGCTGGGAAAAGCAAAACCACTTCCGGCATTTTCCACTATTTCCTTTATCGCGTAGGCCAACCTTTCTTTTATCTCCAGCCACTCACCCCAGTCGGTGGTTACGGTAAAACAGTAGAGCATGATATTGATCGACGAATCGCTGAAACTGTCGATGCGGACAAAGGTCGACACCTCTGGCGGCTGGGCGAACTCATCATGCTCAAGCAGATAATTTTCAAAGCCGTCACGGATATTGCGGAGTTGTTCTATGGTGGTTCGATATTCGACACCGATATTCCAGTATATGCGGCGGTGTGTTCTTGCCGAGAAATTGATTACCGCGGTATCCGAGAGGGTCGCGTTCGGCACATAGACCGGGGCCTTGTCAAAGCGCCGCACCACCGTCGATCTGAAACCTATACTCTCGACCGTACCCTCGACCACACCGGTCACCAGAATAACGTCCCCCTTCTTGAACCGTTTTTCAGAGATCACCAGGATGCCGGCAATAAGGTTCTTGAACAGATCCTGGGCACCCAGCGCGACGGCGACCCCGAACAACCCCAGACCGGCAATTATCGGCCCTACCTGAATGCCCCAAATTCCCAGTATCGTCATCGCGCCGAGGAAAACGAAAGATATTCGTATCGCCTTGACCAGCCAATCGACCATCTCGGAGGTGAATACTTTTTCGAGGTTTTTCAAAATGAAACTAAGCGGATCGACGACCTGATAAAAAGCCCAGAAAATGTTGAATGCGATCAATGAGCGGACCGTGCTGTCGGCAAGTTTCTGCATGCTTCCGTCAAGCCCCAGATACTCGCTGGCGAAAAAAACGCCGATCACGATTGGCAGGAAACGAAGCGGGCCGTTAAGCGCTTCTATTATTTCATCGTCGATTTTGGTGCTGGTTTTGCCGCCCCACCGTCTTAGGCGGGCAATGACAAAATGGGAAAACAGCCGACGAATCAGCATGAAGACGGCAAATATAGCCAACGCAGTGACGATTTTGCCGATGTCTATGCCGATAACGCCGTGTTTCCACACGTCCAGCGTCAGAGACCAGAATTGGTTAAGTTTATCCATCCTTGTTTTTTATTCCGTTTGTACAGCGTCTTCAAGTTCGCCGGTTGATTTTGCTTCTATCACCCGGCTCGCCTGATGAAAACCAAAACCGGCCCTTGCCATCGCCGCGAGATCTTTTTCGCGCCGCCCCAGCCGGTCATTGTCAGGCCCGAAAGGGCCAAGCCGTCGTCGTTTAGCATAGCGAATGGCCGCGACATGTTCAGGATTCTCGCATTCCGAAGTCAGTCCCGCCAAGGCCCTGTCGATTACGTCGTCGTCGACGCCCTTGTAACGAAGCCTTGAGCGTATGGCCCGTGCCGGATAGCCCCGGCGGTGCAACCCGGCGGTCTTTGCCTCGGCGTAGGCGATATCGTCGAGCAGGCGGTTGGCGACGAAACGGGTTATCAAGGCATCCACATGGGCCGCGCCCTCAGCCATATCGGTGGCATGAAATCTCACCGACTTCTCGACTTTTCGCATCATCACCCGGCGAAAATTTGCACAGGATGATGAAAATCGCGCAAGATAATACAGACCGGCATTTTCCAGATAACCGGGGGTTGCCTTGCGAGGTTTTTTCCGCTTTCGTGACGATTGATTCATGGCGACATGGTTTTACGTTTTTTCACCGATGGTTATAGGTTATACAGCATCTATGGAAACAATGGAATTCGGCCCCGGAAACGGCTACGGGGTGTGGACGCTGTACAAACGGGAAGTGCTGCGTTTTATCAAAATATACACCCAGACCATAGTCGCGCCGGTGGTTACCACGCTTTTGTTCCTGGCTATATTCACGCTGGCGCTGGGCCGCTCGGTGCAGGTGTCCGGGGGTCTGGCTTTTGTCGAATTCCTGGCTCCCGGACTGATAATGATGTCGATCATACAGAATTCGTTTGCCAACACATCGTCGGCAATGGTCATCTCCAAGGTCCAGGGCAATATTGTCGATACCCTGATGCCGCCGTTTACCGCCCATGAACTGACCCTGGCAATTGCCATGGGCGGTGCCACCCGCGGGGTTATTGTCGGCACGGCGGTGGCCGTGGTTATGGGGTTTTTTGCCCCGGTCCATGTCTATAATTTTGGAGTTATTTTGTTCTACGCCATCGCAGCGGCGCTGATGCTGTCGCTGCTGGGGGTGATAAGCGGCATTTGGTCGGAGAAATTCGATCATATAGCGGCCGTCACAAATTTTATTATAATGCCACTGTCATTCCTTTCCGGAACTTTTTATTCGATCGACAAGCTGAACGGATTTTTCAACACCATCGCCCATTTCGACCCCTTTTTCTACGCGATTGATGGATTTCGTTATGGGTTTATCGGCCATTCTGACGCTTCGCTTGCGGTCGGGATGGCGGTTATGGTGGGGGTCAATGTTGCCTTGTGGATGATATGCCAGAGGATGTTTGCGACCGGATACAAGCTGAAGGCATAGGGAATTTGCCATATACATATAATTGCAACTGTTGCCGGTGCCCGTTCATTGACACGGCCTCGCCGGAGGGGGATAATCCGCCGCTTTCCTTGATGTGATCCGGCGTTCTGGCTCGGATACGCACGGGTTTTTTGGAGAGCCGTTGTGATACCCGCCCTTATGCCGACCTATATGCGTGTTGATCTTGCCTTCGAGAGGGGCGAGGGGGCGTACCTTTATACCGGCGACGGTCGCAGATACCTGGACTTCGGCGCGGGTATAGCGGTTGCCGCGCTTGGTCACTGTCATCCACACATGGTTGCCGCGCTTGGCGAACAGGCGGCCTCGTTGTGGCACTGCTCCAACATGTACCGGATTGCAGGCGGTGAACGCCTGGCCCGGCGGCTGGTCGAGGAATGCTTCGCCGATTCCGTGTTCTTTACCAATTCCGGAACCGAAGCCATCGAATGCGGGCTAAAGATGATCCGCAAGTATTTCGATGATGCCGGGCAGCCGGAACGCTACCGGGTCATTTGCTGTGAAGGATCCTTTCACGGCCGCTCACTGGCGGCCATAGCGGCGGCGGGCAAGGCGGCTCACCTTCAGGGGTTCGCTCCGGCGATGGACGGGTTTGACCATGTCGCGTTTGCCAACCTTAATGAAATGCGGGCCGCGATCACACCCGAGACCGCGGCAATTCTGATCGAGCCGGTCCAGGGCGAGGGCGGAATAAACCCGGCTCCGGCGGAATACCTGAAGGCTCTGCGCGAAATCGCCGATGAATTCGGCCTGCTGCTGTTCTTCGACGAAGTTCAGTGCGGCATGGGCCGGACCGGTCGGCTGTTTGCCCACGAATGGGCCGGGATCAAGCCCGACATAATGGCTTTGGCGAAGGGGCTGGGCGGCGGCTTCCCGGTTGGTGCCTGCATGGCGACAGAGGCGGTGGCGTCGGCACTTGGTCCGGGCAGCCATGGCTCGACCTATGGCGGCAATCCGCTGGCGATGGCAGTGGGTAATGCGGTACTCGATATAATGCTTGAAGACGGGTTTATCGAAAATGTCCACCGGATTGGCGAAATCCTCTTTGAAAAACTGCAAGAACTGGTCGAATTACATCCCGGTGTGCTGGCTTCGGTAAGGGGTAAAGGTCTGATGATCGGCCTTGAATGTATTGGCGAAAACAAGTTATTGCGCTCTCGGCTGGCCGAGAATTCGATGCTTGTGGTAAACTCTGGAAGCAACGTGATCCGCCTGCTGCCACCGCTTGTCATCGACGAAAATCAGGTCAACGAGGCAATTGCAATTCTCGATAAAAGTTGCAGGGAGCTTGCCGGGGAAGAGGCATAACATGGATTGTATCCGACATTTTCTTGATATCGACAAACTGGACAGTGAAACCCTGCGCCGGATACTTGATCTTGGCTCGGCTATCAAGCGCGGCCAAACAGGCGGTAAAGAGCAGCTGGCTGGCAAGACCCTGATCCTGATCTTCGAAAAACCATCGACCAGAACCAGGGTATCTTTCGATGTCGGCATGCGCCAGTTGGGTGGCAATGTGGTGGTGCTCGACAGCGGTGGTTCTCAACTTGGCCGGGGTGAAACGATCGCCGACACTGCAAGGGTCTTGTCGCGCTATGCCGACGCGATAATGATTCGCACCGATGATCCGGGCAAGCTGGACGCAATGGCGGCGTATGCTTCGGTGCCGGTGATTAACGGGCTGACCAACACCAGCCACCCCTGCCAGTTAATGGCCGACGTGATGACCTATGAAGAGCATCGCGGCCCGATCAAGGGCAAAACCGTGGCCTGGTGTGGTGACGGCAACAATGTCGCGGTATCGTGGATTCACGCGGCAGTGCGATTTGGCTTCAGGCTGCGTCTGGCCTGCCCCGCAAGGCTGGCCCCTCCGCCGGATGTTTTAGAGTGGGCGAGGGCCGAGGGTGGTGACGTAATTCAGCCCGATAGCGCCGAGAGCGCCGTCTCCGGCGCCGATCTTATAGTAACCGACACCTGGGTTTCAATGGGCGACGATGACAGTGAGGAACGCCATCGTATTCTTACCCCCTACCGGGTTGACGAGGCACTTATGGGACGGGCCGCCGCCGATGCGCTGTTCATGCATTGCCTGCCCGCGCACCGGGGCGAGGAAGTCACGTCCGGGGTAATCGACGGCCCGCAATCGGTGGTTTTCGACGAGGCGGAAAACCGTCTTCATGCCCAAAAGGGTATTCTGTCCTGGTGTCTTGATGCCAAAGAGCAAACGAAAGTGGAAACACCATGTTAAAAATTTATCAGGTTGTTTTTATCATATTGATAGCGGCAATTCCGGCCTCATGCGAGACGCTGCCACAGACGCAGACTTTTCCCGAGCTTACCTTCGGCTACATCAAGCCATTGCGCCTGAATGTCGATGCCCTTGAAATAGTCTCTGAATACAGCTCGCCGATGAAAGCGCCCAACGTCGAACATCTGTTTCCCACACCGCCGGGCAAGGCGCTCCGCAGATGGGCCGCCGACCGTCTGCAGCTGGCGGGGACATCTGGTCTGGCACGTTTCGTCATTGTCGATGCGAGTGCGACGGAAACCGCGCTGAAAGTAGGAAGCAGCCTTGCCGACAAATTCACCAATGAACAGTCAAGGCTATACACCGCAACGGTCGAGGTTAGACTTGAGGTATCCGACGCAAGAAATCTTCGCAAGGGGTTTGCCAGCGCCAAGGTAAGCCGTTCCAAAACGCTTCCCGAAGGGGCGACGATAAACGAAAA
>CAZEFJ010000020.1:6754-11348 GCA_964511465.1 uncultured Hyphomicrobiales bacterium | reverse complement strand
GCGCCAAGGTAAGCCGTTCCAAAACGCTTCCCGAAGGGGCGACGATAAACGAAAAGGAGCGCCTGTGGTTCGACCTTACCGAGGCGCTGATGAAGGATTTCAATGCCGAGCTGGATAAAAATATCCGTAAATTTCTCGGTGCATGGCTGATGTAGGGCTAAGGTGTTTACGTTTAATGCGGAAACACCCCAGGTCGATGTCGTGAGCGATGGAAAACACTCTATCCCCTCCAGAATGAGCGGCTGAACAGGACCAGCACCGTGAACAGTTCCAGTCTGCCCAACAGCATTCCCGCCGAAAGCAGCCATTTGGCGGCATCCGGCAAGCTCTTGAAGGCATCTGCCTGATCGGCCATCGGCCCCAACGCCGGTCCGACATTGGCGAGGGCACTTGCCGATATGGAAATGGCGCTGACAAAATCAAGTCCTAGAACGGCAAGCCCAAGCGCCAGAACAGTGAAGCTCAAACCGAAAAGAAAAAAGAAACCAAGCACCGAAACGATAACATCCTCGGTAATAGGCTGGCGGTTGTAATAGGGGATAAATACGCCGTGCGGCTGGATCAGACTGTGGATCTGGGTTTTTGCCCCGGCGTATAACACCTGGAAGCGGAAGACCTTGATCCCGCCGACGGTCGAGCCGGCACAGCCGCCGATAAACATCATGAAAAACAATACCGGAAAGGCAAACCCACTCCATGACCCATGATCCGCCGCCGCATATCCGGTGCCGGTTATAATCGAAATTGTGTTAAACGAGGCATAACGCAGCGCCGCCAACGGGTCCATATTTCTTCCCAGCCACATCTCGCCGGCGACGACGATCGAGACCATCGCAACGATCGAGAGAAACCATTGAACCTGAGAGTTGGTCAGTAGCGACCTGAAGTCGCCCCTCAGTGATTTAAGATACAGTATGAAAGGCAATGATCCGACAATCATTCCAAGAATGGCGATTACTTCGATATCGGGGCTGGCGAAATGTCCCAGGGAGTCATCGGAAGTAGAGAACCCGCCGGTCGATATGGTCGTCATCGCGTGATTATATGCCTCGAAGCCGCTCATCCCGGCGGCCCAGTACGCCGTCGCCAACACAATTGTCAGAACCACATAAATGCCGACGATAGATCCGATCGTCCGGGCCACTTTGGGCAGCGAGCCCTCCGAATGTTCCGATGATTTAATCCGAAAAAGCTGGCTTCCACCAATTTTCAGCATTGGCATAATGGAAACAGCCATGGCTATCGTGCCAATGCCGCCCATCCATTGAAGCAGCGAACGCCAGAGCAACACTCCGGGTGCGGCCGAGTCCAGCCCGGTGATAACCGTCGAGCCGGTCGTGGTGGCACCGCTCGTCGCCTCGAAAAATGCATCTGTCAGGCTTAGCCCCAACCCGGAAAAGACGAACGGGAGGGCGGCAAAAAAGCAAAGAATGATCCAGCTAAGCGTGGTCGTAATCAATACCTGACGCATCGACATGCGGCGGCTTGCTGCGCGACATGTAAGTATCATCGCGACGGCTACAAACATGCTGGCGGTGGCGGCGGCGGCAAAGACCATCCAGTCGGGGTTACCGACGGTGGCGTCGGCGACCATCGGTATCACCATGCCTAACGCCAGAATGCCCAGCAGAATGCCGACAACCATGAATACAGGGCGAAAATCCATATTTATAACCTACCAGATTCGACACCGACAGGCTCAATCAAACCTTAATGGAAGGTGCGGTCAAGGCCGGAAAATGATAATCGATACGGTTGGAGGATATCGGCGCTTTTTTACGAAGTGCCGATCATCGACATGAATTCGCGGCGGGTTGCCGGATTGTCGCGGAAGGCACCAAGCATTCGGCTGGTCATCATAACCACACCGGGCTTGTGAACACCGCGCGTGGTCATGCACTGGTGGGTCGCTTCAATAACCACTGCGACCCCCTTCGGTTGCAGGGTCTCGTTTATTGCATTGGCGATCTGGGCAGTCATTTTTTCCTGAATCTGCAACCGCTTGGAATAGAGTTCCGTCAACCGGGCCAGCTTGCTGATGCCAACCACCCGGTTATGGGGAAGATAGGCGATGTGGGCCTTGCCTACGAATGGCGCTATATGGTGTTCGCAATGGGATTCAAAACGTATGTCACGCAGCAGCACCATTTCATCATAGCCGTCGATTTCTTCGAAAGTACGCTTCAGAAGCTCCACCGGGTCGGCCCCGTATCCGGCGAAATATTCCTCGTATGAGCGAACCACCCTTGCCGGGGTGTCGGCCAGACCTTCGCGTTCGGGGTCGTCCCCGGCCCAGCGGATAAGGACACGCACCGCATCTTCGGCCTGTTTCCGATCAGGTTTTGTATTTTCGGCGGGATTAACCAGGGCCACAGGTTTTTGCAAACTCATGATATCCATCCATTGACGCCACTGCATAAGACCGTATCACCTGATATGGGTACGCAATAATCCGATTTAAAGGGCGTTGGAAGCAAGATGATCAATCCCCGCTGCATGTCGCCCCGCCAAGCACGCAGAACCTGGCGCAATGGGGATGGTTTAGTTTGACCGTATTCGATGACCGGGACAGATCATGGCCCAATTCGAATTTTTCATCGTAAGGCAACAAGGTACATGGCACGACCAGGGGGCGACTTGCGCCATTTCGCTTTATTACCATTCTTGAAGTAGCGCACATCATGGTTTCGGGGGCGATCCCAAGAATTTCCCAGCAGGCTGTGGTGATCTCGGGCACATCCATATCGGTATCCATTTCCGGAAACAGAACCAGGGCCGCCGGATCAAAGGCATCAACCGCTATGTTATAGTCGGCGAACAAAGAGCTATATCCCCGTCGCGCCTTGTCTTCATTTTCATCCCAGCAGGTGCGTCCGGCAATGGTTATCGCAAAGCCGTTTTCGGCCAGCCACCTCATACCCTCAAGCATCGGCTCCCATGAGCCGTCTCCGCGAACCTGTTCATGCTTTTGCCTGGTGTAGTGGTCGACGGAGACCCGCAACCTCAACTTTTCCTGAAAGCGCTTTTTGGTTTTCAACAGGGCCGGGCGTTTATTCAGCAGGGGCTTCATCGCATTGGTCAAAATCAAAACCAGGTAGCCTCGGCCAAGCGTTTCATCGACCATCATCGGCAATTCACGGTTCATGAAGGGCTCGCCACCGGTAAACGCGATCTCTTCGACCGGCAGGTTTTCACGCTCCACTTCGTCGAGATAGGAAATTACCTCGTCCAGCGTGATATATACCAGCCGGTCGTTGTGCGGGCTGGAACCCATGTAGCATTTACGGCATTCGATATTGCAAAGACTGCCGGTATTGAACCACAGGGTTCTAAGATGGGTAAGCGCCACCACCGCCCGGCGTTCACCCTTTGCGGTAACATCCGGGTCCCTGAACTTAAGCGGATCAAGGTGTGGTTCTGCTGCTGGTCCGGTGTTTGTCATGGTCTATGCGTTGAATTGTTGGATCATCGGCACTAATGACTCCTACTTACCGGTTTTTAGTGAAAGTTGGAAATAACAAAGTCGTGCGCGGGTCGATACTCAGTATCGACGGAAGAGACAGCTTCTTGCGCCTAATTTTCCGATGGCCTATACAATTCACACCGACGATCCATTGTGCGGGCGTAGTTCAATGGTAGAATGAAAGCTTCCCAAGCTTTATACGGGGGTTCGATTCCCCTCGCCCGCTCCATCTCTTCCATGGTCAGGACCTAATTATAATTGGGATACCGAGTGAATGGATAGTATGCTCCGCCTCCGGCGGATGTGTTAACGTGCCGCCTTGATGATTTTTACAACCTGTTTTGCTTGGTAATTATGGCAGACGATATTTTACTAAAAAGCCCCTTCCGAGTTCTTGTCGTCGAGGATGACAGGATTCATTATCATTTTGAAAAAACCATACTCGAGCAGGTTTTTGGCGATCGTCTGGAGACGACCTGGGCTCATAACGCCGAGGTGGCATCGGACTTTCTTCTCCGCGAACAATTTGACATCTGCCTGATGGACTATCTGCTAGGCGATGTCGAGGCCAAGGACCTGATGATCGAGGTTGACGTCGAACACTTGGACGTTCCGGTTATAATTGTCAGCGCCTTCGAAGAAAAAGACTTCAGTGTCAACATTCTCCAGTACGGAGCAGAGGACTATCTGGTTAAGGGAAAGTTCAACGCGGAAACCCTTGAAGGGGCTATTCGCCATGCCATTTATCGAAAAGGCAAGACCAAGTTTCTTCGCCGCGGGGCGTTGAGAGATCCCCTTACCGGGCTGGCAAATCGCGCTCTTTTCGATGACCGCCTGATCAAGGTCGAGCAATCGGCAAGGCGCAACAAAGCGGTATTTGCGGTGATGTTACTGGAAATTAATGATTCCAATAAAACAGGCGACCAGTATGGCCTGAACGTTGGCAACGAGTTAAGAAAACATATCGGCGGATGTATCAAGAAAACCGTGCGTGAAAGCGACACTGTGGCCCGGGTCGGAGGCAACGAGTTTATGATAATTGCGGCAAACATACAGAAGAAAGAGGCCGCCATACGGCTTGCCGACAAGATCATTGCCGAGACCAACAGGCCGGTCACCCTGGGTGACGCC
>CAZEFJ010000020.1:0-6654 GCA_964511465.1 uncultured Hyphomicrobiales bacterium | reverse complement strand
ATCTTTTCCGAGCTTCCATCGGCCCGGTTGATCCTCAGCGAGACATCCATGGCGGGCTTGACGCCGTTCTTGAGACCTTCGATATCAAAGCTCTCGGTGCCGTCCAGCTTCAGGCTCTTTCGAGTGTGATTGTCCTTGAATTGCAGCGGCAGTACCCCCATCCCCAAAAGATTGGAACGGTGAATCCGCTCGAAACTCTCGACGATGACCGCCCTTACTCCAAGCAGCCGGGTTCCCTTGGCGGCCCAGTCGCGGGAAGAGCCGGTGCCGTATTCCTTGCCCGCTATCACCACCAGCGGGGTTCCTTCATCGGCGTATTTCATCGCCGCGTCGAAGATCGGCATTTCCTTGTTGTCGGGGATGTGCCGGGTTATCCCGCCTTCGGTGCCGGGGGCCATCTCGTTGCGGATGCGAATGTTGGCGAATGTCCCGCGCATCATTATCTCGTGGTTGCCCCGGCGTGATCCGTAGGAATTGAAATCGCCCGGCTTCACCTTGTTTTTCTTAAGGTATTTTCCGGCCGGGCTATCGGCTTTGATCGCCCCGGCCGGCGAGATGTGATCGGTGGTTACCGAATCTCCCAGTATGGCCAGGGCCCGGGCCCCGGTAATGTCCGAAACAGCCTCGCCGGTATCGGTTTCCTCAAAAAACGGTGGCTGGCGAACATATGTTGATTGGTTGTCCCAGGCGTAGGTGGTGGAACCCTCTGCCTTTATCGCCTGCCATGCACGGTCACCCTTGAAAACATCGGCGTAGCGGGTTTTGTACATTTGCGGCTCTAGTACCCTCTCGACAACATCAAGAATTTCCCGGTTGCCGGGCCAGATGTCCCTGAGGTAGACTGGATTGCCGTCGCTATCCTTGCCTAGCGGGTCTTTCAGGATATCACGGGCCATCGAGCCGGCGATCGCGTAGGCCACCACCAGCGGCGGAGAAGCAAGGTAGTTAGCCTTCACATGAGGGCTGATGCGGCCTTCGAAATTGCGGTTTCCCGACAGCACGGCGGCACCCACCAGATCGCCCTTCTCAAGTGCGGCGACGATGTTGTTGTCCAGTGGCCCGGAATTTCCGATGCAGGTGGTGCAGCCGAAACCGACCACATTAAAGCCAAGTTTGTCGAGATGTTCCTGCAGCCCGGCTTTTTCGAGATAGTCGGCAACGACCTGTGATCCGGGGGCCAGCGAAGTCTTGACCCAGGGCTTGGATCTAAGGCCCTTGGCGGCGGCGTTACGGGCCAGCAATCCGGCTCCGATCAGAACCGACGGGTTGGAAGTGTTGGTGCAACTGGTAATCGCGGCGATCAGTACATCTCCGTCGCGAAGTTTGTAGTCGGCCTTCTTTACCGTCATCTCGCGCGGTTTATCGACCGACGCCATCTGGTTCAGTGTTTCCAGGAAAGAATCCCTGGCGGCGGTTAATTCAATCTTGTCCTGGGGGCGTTTTGGCCCCGATATGGAAGGTCTGATACTGGCGATATCAAGTTCCAGGGTATCGGTGAACTGAGGCTCGTTGGTTTCGCTGTCGCGCCACATGCCTTGGGCCTTGGCATAGGCTTCGACCAGCGCCACCTGTTCAGGGGCGCGACCGGTAAAGCTCAGATAGCGCAGGGTCTCGCCGTCAATCGGGAAAAAACCGCAGGTGGCACCGTATTCGGGCGCCATGTTGGCGATGGTGGCGCGTTCGGGCAGGCTAAGACTGTCCAGACCGGGGCCGAAAAATTCAACAAATTTGCCGACGACGCCGTAGTCGCGCAGCAATTTTACGATATTCAGGACCAGATCGGTTGCGGTTGTGCCTTCCGGCAGTGCCCCGCTCAGCCTGAACCCGATTACTTCGGGAATCCGCATTGATATAGGCTGGCCGAGCATTACCGCTTCGGCCTCAATACCGCCGACACCCCAGCCAAGTACCGCCAGGGCGTTGACCATGGTGGTATGGGAATCGGTGCCGACCAGGGTATCCGGATAGACCATGTTATCGTCTTTCGAGGTCCACACCACCTGGGCCAGATGTTCGATGTTGACTTGGTGGCAGATGCCGGTTCCCGGCGGAACCACCCGAAAATTATCAAATGCCTGTTGTCCCCAGCGAAGGAACTCATAACGTTCCCGGTTGCGATCAAATTCCAGTTCGGTGTTGAACTTTGCCGCATCCTTGGTGCCGAAGGCATCGACCATAATCGAATGATCAATGACCAGATCGACCGCCGACAGCGGGTTTATTTTGGCCGGATCACCGCCCAGATTCACCATTGCATTGCGCATCGCCGCCAGGTCCGCGACCGCCGGCACCCCGGTAAAATCCTGCATCAACACCCGGGCCGGGCGGAAGGCGATCTCGCGGTTCGACGTTCCGGTAAGAAGCCAGTCGGCTATATTCTTTATGTCGTCGGTGGTTACGGTCTTGCCGTCCTCAAAGCGGATCATGTTTTCAAGCAATACCTTGAGGCAATATGGCAGACGCTGTACGTCGCCCAGGCCAAAAGAGATGGCGGCGGCCTCGAGGCTGAAATAGCGGTAATCCCCGGTATCTGTCTTGAGGGTGCGAATTGTTTTCGGGTTGTCGTTGCCGGTTTCGCTCATCGCGGATTTCCCTTGTCCAAGTGGCCAGAGTATATTTGGCGTCTATGCCGTGATAGACAAGGGCTAAATCACCCAGGCAGGCATATAAAATACCTGCAAAAATCTGCTATAGGCATGATAACATATTGATATTAAAACATAATTATTAATTTTAATTATTTTACACCATCATCCTAATTTTGCCACATTTAGGCCCTCTAATAGGAACCATAGAGTAACCCCTCTATCTTACCGGGTCGAAGACCTCCCCCTTCTTCGACCAACCTATACCGGCAAAAATCAGCCGGAACTGGATAAGGCCGGGCCGTTTTAAAACGGCCCGGCCTTCTTTTTACTTTTTTCCCATTGTATATGCTTTACCTTGCGCCGACTTGTCTCCACTATTTTGTCCAATTGCTCTTCGAAAAGAGTTTTTTGCCGATGGCTCGATTTACAGGTAGCGACCTTGTTTGCGTCCGGGGCGGCAGACGCGTCTTCTCCGGGCTTGATTTTTCCGTCCATGACGGTGGCGCACTGGTGCTGGTCGGCCCCAATGGTTCAGGCAAGTCCAGTCTGCTTCGTCTTATGTCAGGGTTGTTGCGTCCGGCTTCGGGACGCCTGAGCTGGGACGGAGAGGATACCGCCGAAGACCCCGAAGCCCATAACGCACGCCTTCACTATGTCGGTCATCTGGATGCGGTCAAACCGGTCCTCAGCGTTGCCGAGAATCTGGAATTCTGGACCAGTCTGAGGTCAGGAGAGAAAATGGCAACGGTGACGGAAAATGTATTGGCGGCACTGGAAACCTTCGCCATAGCGCATCTTGCCGAGATTCCAGGGAAATTTCTCTCGGCAGGCCAAAAACGCCGGGTTACCCTGGCTCGCATAGTCAGTTCACCGGCTGCTTTATGGTTGCTTGACGAGCCGACAACGGCACTTGATGCCGCGGCTGTTGAAAGGCTCAAATCAGCCATTCGCAGCCATCGGGCGGCAGGCGGAATGGTGGTGGTTTCGACTCATGCCGAGATCGGCCTGGAAGATGCCGAAGTTCTTAATATATCCGATTTCGCCGCCAATGAACCAATTTATGATGAGGCCTACCAGTGAGCCGCTTTTACCATATAGTCCGCCGCGACCTGCATCTGGCACTGCGCCAGGGTATGGACAGCGTCATGGTGGTGACCTTTTTTGTCCTTGCGGTGGTACTGTTCCCTTTCGGGGTCGGGCCGGAAGCCAATATTCTCGCCCGGATCGCCGCCGGAGTGATCTGGGTCGCGGCATTGCTGGCTTCGATGCTGTCGATGGAAAGATTGTTTCAGACCGATTACGAGGATGGTTCGCTGGAACTGCTGGTTTTGGCTCCGATCCATATGGAAGTTACGGTAATGGCCAAGATCGTCGCCCACTGGCTGACTACCGGGCTGCCGCTGATCGTCGCGGCGCCGCTGTTGGCGGTGCTTCTCAACATGGATGTCGATGGCTTTGTCGTGCTGATCGTCGCCCTGACGCTGGGCACCCCGACACTCAGCCTGATCGGTGGTATCGGCGCGGCCTTGATACTGGGTTCGCGGCGTGGCGGAGTTCTGCTGTCACTGCTGATCCTGCCTCTTTATATTCCGGTCCTGATCTTTGGTGTCAGCGCCGTCGATGCCGCGATCGGCGGTTTTCCGGTGCGCCCGCAGCTTTTTGTCCTTGGTGCCCTTTTGCTTGGCGCCTTGCCCTTGTGCCCCTGGGCTTCAGCCGCCGCGCTGAGGCAGTCGGTAGAATAAAATGCAATATGGTCTTGACCTTATGTCAACGGCAACCCTCATACCTCTGGAAAATACTTACGTCAGAGGTTAAAACACCTTTCCCCATTGCCGGGGGAACATAAAAAAGCCTTATTTCAGGGAAATATACTTGATCATGATTCAACGGTTAGCCAACCCAAACAGATTTATGCGTCTTAGCGGTGCGGTTATTCCGTGGATGGTCGGACTGACCGCCATTTTTATTGGCGTTGGGTTATATATGGCCCTGTTTGTCGCACCGCCGGACTACCAGCAGGGGGAAAGCGTGCGGATCATGTATGTTCATGTTCCGGCGGCGTGGGTCGCCATGTTTTGCTATGTCGGAATGGCCATAGCCAGTGCCGTGGCGCTGATATGGAAACATCCGCTGGCCGATCTGGCGGCCAAGGCAAGCGCGCCCATCGGGGCAAGTTTCACATTTCTCGCCCTGTTCACCGGCTCGCTGTGGGGCAAGCCGATGTGGGGGACATGGTGGGTATGGGATGCGCGCCTGACCTCGGTTCTGGTCCTGCTTTTCCTCTATCTCGGCTACATGGCGCTGGTCAACGCCTTTGACGACCCAACCCGTGGCGCCAAGTCGGCGGCAATCCTCGCCCTGGTCGGAGCGATAAATATACCGATTATCAAGTTTTCGGTAGATTGGTGGAACACTTTGCATCAGCCTGCCAGCGTAGTAAAAATCGGTGGCCCCGCCATTGACTCTTCAATGTTATGGCCCCTGTTGTTAATGGGGCTTGGCTTCACCACATATTATGTGTGGGTGCTGTTGGTTCGTATCCGTGGCGAAATTATTGCCAACAAGATAAGAAGCCGACGCATGCGTCAGGTAAACGTATAAGGCGGGAAAAATTTATGGAATCCATTATGACATTTTTTAATATGGGCGGTTACGCCGGTTTTGTCTGGCCCAGCTATGGGGTCACGGCGATTGTACTTGTCGTTTTGCTGGTATCCAGTCGAAAATTTCTGAAATCCCAGGAAGCAATATTGGCTTCATTGCGGGGCGACAGCGGCAGCGATAAAAAATGAAGCGCAAACACAAGCGCTTGGGTTTTGTTATCATCGCGCTGGTGCTGTTGGGTTCAGCGACGGCCTTGGTGATGAATGCCTTCAAGGATAACATCGTCTTCTTTCACAGCCCCACCGATGTCGTCGAAAAAAAATCCATGTCGGGCAAACGGATGCGTATAGGCGGCCTGGTCGAGGAAGGCAGCGTCAAAAAACCGGGTGACGCGGTGGTTAACTTCAGGATTACGGATCTGGTGAATTCGGTTGCCGTTACCTACAAGGGGCTGTTGCCCGACCTGTTCCGCGAAGGCCAGGGTGTGGTTGCCGAAGGCAAACTGGTTGACGGGGTGTTTCAGGCTGATCAGGTTCTTGCCAAGCATGACGAAAAATACATGCCGCCGGAGGTCGCCGCGGCCTTGAAAAAATCGGGCAGGTGGGACGAGATAAACCAGAAAGTAAAAGAAAACTACCATCTTCCAAAAGACGCCGCCGGAGCCGTTAAAGACGCTCCCACAGGCAAGAACACCTCTGGGGATAAAGTAAAATGATCGTTGAAATCGGACATTTCACCCTGATTCTTGCGCTTATGGTGGCCCTGCTCCAGGCGATAGTTCCGATGCTGGGAGCCAAAAACGGCAACGTCTCGTGGATGGCGGTGGCGCCGGTCGCGGCAGTTGCCCAGGTTCTGCTTCTTTCAATATCGTTCGGGGCTTTGATCTATGCTTTCGTGGTCTCCGATTTTACGGTCATAGGGGTTATCAGCAACTCTCATTCGGCCAAGCCGATGCTCTACAAGGTAACCGGGGTATGGGGCAGCCATGAAGGCTCTATGCTGTTGTGGGTTTTGATCCTGGCGTTGTTCGGCTCGGCGGTTGCCCTTTTTGGGCGAAACCTGCCGCCGGCTCTCAGGGCCAGGGCGTTATCCGTGCAGGCGATGATAAGCGTGGGGTTTCTGCTGTTTATCCTGTTTACCTCCAATCCGTTTTCCCGTGCCTGGCCGCCGCCGGTCGACGGCCAGGGGATGAACCCGCTGCTTCAGGACCCCGGTCTGGCCCTTCATCCGCCGTTTCTTTATCTCGGTTATGTCGGCTTTTCGATTGCCTTTTCGTTCGCTATCGCGGCCCTGATCGAAGGCCGGGTGGATGCCGCCTGGGCCCGCTGGGTCAGGCCGTGGACGCTGGTTGCGTGGGCCTTTCTTACCGCCGGTATCGGCATAGGGTCATGGTGGGCCTATTACGAACTGGGCTGGGGCGGCTGGTGGTTCTGGGACCCGGTGGAAAACGCCTCGTTCATGC
>CAZEFJ010000019.1:7582-20296 GCA_964511465.1 uncultured Hyphomicrobiales bacterium | reverse complement strand
GCGGTTGCCAGCCAGATGGAATCCGCTGTTATTGACCAGGTTGCCGTCGATCTTACCTGCCCCGGCGACAAGGCGACCATGCGGGCCACCGGATCGGTAATTGCTTTTGACGGTTTTCTCAGGCTTTACCGTGCAGATACCGATAACGGTAATGAGCCGGATCGGGAAAAAATGCTGCCACGGTTGAATGAAGGCGATAATGTCGAGACCGCCAAGGTCGCCGCCGAACAGCATTTCACCCAGCCTCCGCCGCGATATTCCGAGGCCAGTCTGGTCAAACGCCTTGAGGAATTGGGGATCGGCAGGCCTTCCACTTATGCCTCTATAATCTCGGTCCTTCAGGACCGTGACTATGTTCGTATCGAGGCGCGCCGCTTCCTGCCGGAGGACCGGGGCCGGTTGGTGACGGCCTTTCTGAGTAGCTTTTTCACCCGCTATGTGGAATACGAATTTACCGCCGATCTGGAAGAAAAGCTCGACGATATTTCAGATGGGCGGATGGCCTGGAAGACGGTGCTTAAGGAATTCTGGACAGCGTTCAGTGAAACCGTCGGCGGGACCGATGATCTGCGGGTTCGCGATGTGCTGGATGCCTTGAACGAGTTGCTGGGGCCGCATTTCTTTCCTGACGATGGCAGCGGCAAAGACCCAAGGGCATGTCCGGTCTGTGACGATGGCCGGGCGAGCATAAAGCTGGGTAAGTTTGGGGCCTTTATCGGTTGTTCCAACTATCCCGAATGTAAATATACGCGGCCCCTGGTGGCGAATAACGGCAACGGCCAGGCCCCCGCCGACAATGGTCCAGCCGTTCTCGGCACCGATCCCGACAGCGGTCTCGAGGTCACGCTGCGGTCCGGGCCATATGGCCATTATGTCCAGTTGGGCGAAGCCGGGGAAGAAAAGGGCAAAAAAACCAAGCCGAAGCGGGCTTCGTTGGCCAAGGGCATGGCCCCGGCCGAGATCAGCCTTGACAAGGCACTGGCCCTGCTTGCCCTGCCCAGGGATATCGGCCTTCATCCCGAAACCGGAGAGAAAATAATCGCCGGTCTCGGACGCTATGGCCCATACATAAATTATGGTGGCGTCTATATCTCTCTGAAGGGCGATGATGACGTTCTGAGCATCGGCCTGAACCGGGCCGTGACGTTGATTGCCGAGGCCCCCAAAAAAGATCCGCCAAGGCAGTTGGGAGACCACCCCAAGGGCGGCAAGCCGGTGACGGTGCGTAGCGGAAGATGGGGGCCATATGCCCAACACGGCAGCGTCCGGGCCAATCTACCCAAGGGGGTTGATGCTGAAAAAATTACCCTCGAAGAGGCGGTAAAACTGCTGGCCGCCAAGGGCGGAAAGGGCAAGACCGCAAAAAAGAAAACAACCAGAAAAAAAACGGCTAAAAAGAAATAGTGTCCAAATCGGTAAAACACCCACACCCGCTTCCCCACCGGGATGAAATCATTCGGTTTATTGAGCAAAGTCCGGGAAATGTCGGCAAGCGCGAGATATCCAGGGCCTTTAATCTTGGGGTAAGGCAGCGGATCGGCCTGAAGAAGATATTGCGTGAACTAAAAGCCGAAGGGTTGATCGAAAATGGCCGGGGCAGCAGCCTGATCGTGCCGGGAACACTTGCAAAAGTAACGATGATCGAGATAACCGGTACCGACGCCGACGGCGATCTGTTGGCGAGACCGCTGAAGTGGGATGGGGAAAAGACCCCGCCGCTTATATACATGGCAGCAGAGAAGGCCGGACGCGAAGCCCTGGCAAAAGGGGACCGGGTGCTGGCACGCATCACGGTGTTGGATGACTGCAGCTACCGGGGCAGCACCATTCGCCGTATAGCCTCGGGGCCGTTGCGGGTTCTTGGTATTTTTTCGATTGTCGATGGTGGCAGCCGGATCAAATCGGTCAGCCGCAAAGATCGTGACGAATTTGTCGTTGCCGCCGGGGAAACGCTGGGCGCCGAGCCCGGAGACATGGTCCGGGCCGAAGTTCTTGAAGGTCGCCGTCTGGGGCTGCGCAAGGTGAAGATAGTCGAGCGACTGGAAAAAGCGGATGGTCCGGGGTCGTTCAGCATGATCGCGATCAACGATCATGATATTCCGGTCGATTTTTCCCAGGCCGCAATTGCCCAGGCGGACGAGGCGGTGGCGGCGCCGACGGCCGGTCGCGACGACCTGCGGAACAAACCTCTGGTGACCATTGACGGTGCCGATGCTCGTGACTTCGATGATGCCATATTCGCCGAGGCGGATGATGACCCTGCCAATCCGGGTGGCTGGAAGCTGATTGTCGCGATTGCCGATGTTTCCTGGTATGTCCGACAGGGTGACGCCCTTGATGTCTGCGCCTATGAGCGGGGCAACTCCGTTTATTTTCCCGATCGGGTGGTTCCGATGCTGCCGGAACAGCTTTCCAATGGATGGTGTTCGCTTAAACCTGACGAGGACCGCCCGTGTCTGGCCGCCCATATGCGGATCGACGAGAACGGAAATCTGCTGGATTACCGGTTCAGGCGCGCCGTAATACGATCGGCCGCCCGGCTTACCTACACCGAGGTCCAGGCGTCGATGGATGGCGCTGCCGACGAAACCATGGCTCCGCTTATGGAAACCGCGATAAAGCCGCTTTACCGGGCTTACCGGGCGCTGGCCAAGGCCCGTTGCAGCAGGGGGGCGCTGGAATTGGAATTGGCGGAACGAAAAATAGTTCTGGATGAAAAAGGCAATATTGTCGGGGTCGATATGCGGCAGCGCCTCGACAGCCACAAGTTGGTTGAAGAATTTATGATTGCCGCCAATATCGCCGCCGCCGAGACCCTGAGCAAACGAAAAATACCCTGCCTTTTCCGTGTCCATAGCGAGCCGTCGATGGAAAAGATGGAAGCCCTTGGCCAGTTTCTTAATAGCATTAACATCGGTTGGGCCAAGGGTGAGAAGATTACCCCGCAGAGGTTCAATCGTATTCTGAGCCGGGCCAAGGGCAGTCCCCACTCACATATGATTAACATGGTGGTGCTGCGCTCCCAGTCCAAGGCGGAATATTGCCCTTCAAACATCGGCCATTTTGGCTTGGGACTGAAGAAATATACCCATTTTACCTCACCCATTCGCCGCTATTCCGACTTGCTGGTACATCGCGCGCTCATCGAATGTTGTCGTCTTGGTGAGGGCGGGAGTGACGGGGAAGGCATGGATTTTGTTAAAACTGGCGAGCATCTGTCGTTAACGGAACGCCGCGCCGAAGCCGCCGAACGCAGTTCCGTCGATCGCTTCACTGCGGCCTGGTTGAGCCAACGGATCGGTAGTGCTTTTAGCGGAACCGTCAACGGCGTCACCCGTTTCGGTCTGTTTGTCACCCTTGACAACAGTTGCGCCGACGGGCTGGTCCCGGTTCGCACCATGACTGATGATTATTACGTCCATGACGAGGCGGCCCACACCCTCAAGGGTCGTCGTTACGGTCGACAATACCGTCTGGGTGATACGGTCGAAGTTACGATAAAGGAAGCCGACCCGATAACCGGTTCGGTGGTTATGCATCTGACCGACGTAGCGGGTGACGGCAAGAGGATAAAATCAGACCGCAAGGTAAAACATGGTCATAAATCAAGACATGGCGGAAAATCCAAACGCCGGGGCAAAGCCGCAAGAAAATAATTAAAAGATGAAGGCCTTTATGCAGTATCCTCGGTGTTGTCGTGCGGCCCCTATTATGATACAGGCCCTATAGTGGCTCCGGTTTAGCCGGGCTTACTACAGCCGAGGAACCATGGCACAATGATATTGTCGGCTCTCAATAACGCCGTTTGGAGAAGGCTGCTCACCGCATTTTCTTTGTTGTGGCTGGTTTCCGCCTGCACGGTTCAGCCGACAACCAGGGCGGTCGACCTTGCCGCCGCCGCGTCAGGGTTTCCGGTGCCTGCGGCGCAGGATGTGTTTATGACCGGATATTCCAATATAAATGACAAATCGCTGAAGAAGGTGCCTTTGGCGGACCTTGTTCTTGAAGGTATGCGGGGCATATCTTCAATCGATCCTTCGCTGAGCGTAATGCGGGTTGGCAATTTCATTGTCCTTGCCAGTTCAGACAAGACTATGGCCCGGTTCCAGGCTCCCGCCGATAATGACGTCAGGGGATGGGCCGCCATGACCGTGGATGTTTCGCTGGCCGGGCGGGTCGTTTCAGAAGATATGCGGGCCGCCAGCGCAGAGGATATATACCAGGCGGTGTTTGATGCGGCGCTTTCCCGTCTGGATTTGTTTTCTCATTATGCCGGGGCCGCCGAGGCCGCCAGAAACCGCGCCAAGCGGGACGGATTTGGGGGCATTGGTGTTCGTTTCAGGATAGCCGGTAAAGAAGTGCGGATTACCCGGGTATTGTTAAACTCTCCGGCCCTTCGCGGCGGCCTGAAACGGGGTGACGTAATTACCAATATCGACGGTTTGGCTATTTTGGGGATGTCCAGAAAAGAGGTTATTTCAAGATTGCGCGGGCCGATGCACAGCATAGTGAAGGTCGCTGTCAGGCGAGCCAAAAAGGCCGGCTCACTCAATTTTGATATAGTCCGCAGTCTTATAATTCCGACTACCGTCACTTACGGCTATGATGACGGTATCACCTTCCTGAAGATATCCAACTTCAATATCCACACCGCAAGT
The DNA here is from genome assembly GCA_964511465.1 of uncultured Hyphomicrobiales bacterium. Taxonomy (GTDB): domain Bacteria; phylum Pseudomonadota; class Alphaproteobacteria; order Rhodospirillales; family 2-02-FULL-58-16; genus JAZFTA01. Next base: position 15,638 of record CAZEFJ010000019.1, on the reverse strand, counting down.
GATTTTGCCGCCAAGCTTAAAAAAGCGGAGCTGGATCATCTCGGAAAGCTTAGGGGTGTGGTGCTTGATCTGCGCGGCAATCCGGGCGGGCTTCTGAAACAGTCGATCCGGGTTGCCGGAATGTTTCTTACCCAGGGGCCGATTATCACCACCCGGGGGCGTCACCCGGACAGCCTTCAGAGCTATGAAGCCAGAGGTCGTGATATTACCTATGGCCTGCCTCTGGTTATCGTGGTTGACGGCAAGTCAGCCTCGGCCGCCGAGGTTGTCGCAGCTTCCCTGCAGGATCGTGGGCGGGCTGTGGTTATAGGCACTTCATCCTTTGGCAAGGGAACGGTCCAGACCGTTGTCAGACTGCCCAACGGAGGTGAGATAACGCTTACCTGGTCGCGTCTTATACCGCCGTCAGGCTATGTACTTCACGGCCTTGGGGTGCTTCCGACAATTTGTTCCAGCGGTGCCGTCGATAACTACATGGGGGTTGTGACGGCGGCGCTGGCAAATCGCCAGAAAGCCATATCGACAATGGAAGCATGGCGCACTACCAGCATGGAAAACAAGGCCAAGCGCAAGAGCCTGAGGGATGCCTGTCCGGCCCAGAAACGTGAAAATTCCTTTGAATCCGAAGTCGCCCGCCGTCTGATTGACGACAATAATCTGTTTCGTCGCGTACTAAATTTGTTACCTGCCCCGGCGACGGCGCAGTTCTAAACTTGACACTTCCACCGTGCCCTGTATGTTTCGCCGTCGGCGCCTTGTTCCGGCACCGGTTACGTTAAAAGCGGTTAAAGATAGATAGGAATTCACACAATGGCCAAGCAAAGCACCATCTTAATCAAGCTGGTCAGTACCGCTGATACCGGGTTTTATTATGTGACCAAAAAGAACCCCCGCAATTCGACCGAGAAAATGGAATTCCGCAAGTACGACCCGGTGGTCCGCAAGCATGTTATCTTCAAGGAATACAAGATAAAATAGTCCGGCTTATACCAACAGGCATTAGTCTCTGTATGAGATGCAGTTGCGCCCTTTGCTTTTGGCCCGGTACATTTCCTTGTCGGCCATGTCGATAAGTTTTTCCTGATCGCACCCGCCGTCCCTGTTCTCGGCGACACCGATGCTGACCGTCACTTTCATCGCCTTGTCCAGGTTATCGACGCAAACGGGATTACTGCCGATTGTCTGGCACAACCGCTCGGCGACATCAATGGCTATCCTTATCGGGGTATCCGGCATTACCACCACGAACTCTTCCCCTCCATAGCGAGCCACCAGATCAAAGCCCCTAATGTTGCGGGCAATACTGTCGGCCACCTTGCACAGAACCTTATCGCCTACCGCATGGCCGTGGGTGTCGTTGAGCAACTTGAAATTATCAATGTCGATCATCAGCAGCGAAACCGGTTTCCCGTCTTCGGCCTGGCGCTTCATTACCGCCTCCAGGTGGGGGGTCAGATAACGGCGATTGTGAATGCCGGTAAGGCTGTCGACCAGGGCCAGGGCCAGACTGTCGAGAAAACTCATTTGCAGGCGGTCCTGATAGCGCTTGCGCCGGACAAGGGTGCGGACCCTGGCCAACAGCTCGTTCTTATCAAGCGGGCGGACTACATAATCGCTAATCCCTATATCCAGGGCCTTGACCAGATAATTCAAGTCGGCTTCATCGCCGATCAGAAGAATCGGCATTAAGCGGGTTTCCTCACGGGCTCGCAGTTGTGAGCAAAGGTGCAAATATGCTTCGCAGCCGGCACCGTTGGAACTTATTATGACTAAATCTACCCCGGCCACGGCACTGTGAATGTCGGCAGACATATCAATGACGATAACTTCGTCGTTGTCCTTCATTAAAGCGGCCTGGATTTTTTCGGATTCGATCGGGCTCTCGTCGACCAATACAATGCGGGCACCGCCAAGGGGACTGTCGAAATTATTATTGCCGTAGCCGGCAAAGCCAAGTTTTTCCGTAGTTTCCCGGCGCAGACGCCATTGGTCCATCATCTGTTTTAGCCGGATCAGGGAATGGACCCTTGCGAATAACGTAGTGTCGCTGACCGGCTTGGTCAGAAAGTCATCAGCCCCGGCATCAAGGCCCCGGACCCGTTCCGATACTTCACTAAGCGCGGTAACCATGACCACCGGGATATGGCGTGTGTCAGGATTTTTCTTGATCTGCTCACAGACCTCGTAGCCGTCAATGCCAGGCATCATGACGTCAAGGAGGACCAGATCAGGGGCCTGTTCGTTTACAATTTTAAGTGCAGAGGGACCGTCGGAGGCGGTCAGGACATCGTAGTATTCACCGGAAAGCTTCGCCGCCAGCACCTTGATGCTGGGCAGCATGTCGTCGACTATCAGTATTCGCGCCGACACTATTGGTTACCGTGTGTTATTGTGCTTGGCAATTTTCTGACGATTCGTCCCCCCTCGCCCGATTCGCCCCCATATTTCAATTAAGATATTTGGCCACCGTCTCAAGAAAGTTTGGTACCGATATCGGCTTTGCTATGTAGTCGGCGCAGTCGCAGGCCCTGATTTTTTCCTCATCGCCTTTCATTGCAAATGCGGTAACGGCGACAACCGGTATATCCTTAAGGGCGTCTTCTTCCTTCAGCAGCTTGACAACCTCAAGACCGGATATTCCGGGCAACTGAATATCCATCAGAATAAGATCCGGGTGATGTTCGCGAGCCAGATTCAATGCGTCATGACCATCACCTGTTTGTACAGTATCGTAACCATGAGCCTGCAACAAATCGTTGAAAAGCTTCATGTTAAGTTCGTTATCTTCAACTATTAAAATAGTCTTCGACATGACTACTCCTAGAGCGGTTCAGTATTGATAGAAATCATTTGACGGGTATTACAATTTATTTCGTTGCTGCACCTGACCAAGACATGATGGAGAATTTGCCTGATAGAGTCAAACCTCACTTTAAGGCCTGGTCTCTATTTCCCATACATGTCAACGATTACCGTGGAATGAAGGTTATTCGCCCCTTACATCCTCCACCATATTTTGCAGCAGGCGTATGTCATTGATAATCAGGCTTCCCTTGCCTCTTCGCAAAATTTTCATCCGGGCCAGTTCGTTCATCACCCTCGATACGGTCTCGCGGGTTGTGCTGACCCGGCTGGCGATATCGCCGTGCAGGGGAATTGGGCTTATTTCCGCAGTGTTGTCGCCGCTTTTATTGGCATAGGCGAGGCGTAGGATATCCGCGTGGACGCGATTATTGGCACCAAGGGTGCTGAGGTCCATTATCCGCTCGGTTGAATTGCGGATAATTCTGGTCATTTCCTCCATGACTTTGCGGGCCATTGCCGGATATTTATCCATCGAGGTTCGGAAATCATTGGGCTGCATGGCAACGATCAAACTATCTTCCAGTGCCATTACGCTGGCCGAGCGTGGCTTGCCGTCGATTGCCGCCAGTTCCCCGAAATGTCCGCCCCGGGCAATATCGTCAAGGGTGATTTCGCGGCCCGAAAGAGAGTAATTTACAATCCTGACCTTGCCTCGTGAAACGAAGAAAACATCCTTTGTTACACCGTGGCGGTCGAAAATCTGCTCTCCGGCGGAGAACTGCTTGTAGCGGCACAGGGATTCTACATCGACCAGTTCTTCAGGCGTAAGGCCGCTCAGGATATCGATCTCTCCGAGAACCTTGGGTCCGGTTTCATCATGGCCGATTTTTTTGGCCTTTTCCTTCGCCACGGATTTAACTCCTTTTACAACACCGATGGCCCATCGGCACCCACATGTTACAGGGATCGGTTATTTCCGCAATGTTATTAAACAGTAACGGCCACACCGCCGCGGCGCGGATCTCCGGCTCCGTCGAAACAAGACCCCCGGGGATTGAAGCGCACCGAATGCACGCCACCGAAGAACAGGTTCTTTTCTTCCCAAATCCTGGTCTTTGGTATTTTTTCTACCAGGGTGGAAATCTCATCCTCATCGAAGCCGTTCTCAATATTAAGCAGGCCATTTTCGTAATGAATTCTTGGGCTGGTTACTGCGGCTTTGAGCGACATTGAGAATTCAAGCCGGTTCAAAAGCACCTGGAGCACGGCGGTGCGGATGCGGTTGGAGCCGCCTGAACCGGCGGTCATGATCGAGTCGTCCGCCTCGGCCATAATAGTCGGCGACATCATCGAGCACATTCTCTGGTTGAGTGGCCATTTTTTTAAGCCATGCGGGTTTATGTCCTCCTCGCCGAGCATGTTGTTGAGCATAATCCCGGTCCCCGGTACGATGTAGGCCGAACCCTCGCCATTGGAAAGCGACAGGCAGGCGGCATTCCCCGATGCGTCGATGACGCTTATATGGGTGGTTCCCCTTGGTGCCGCGGCCCGGCCCAGAACCTGCCGACGGTAGGCTTGCAAATATTCCGGATCGAGTAATTTCCCTGCCGCCGCGGTTTCGTCGGTTTGGTGCAGGCAACTGTCTATCCTCGCCTTGTTGGTTAATTCCATGGCCCGGGCAAGGCACTCCAGATATGCCGCCGAGCCAAAACCCAATTCGGCCAGGCCAGCTCCCTTTAACAGTTCGAGGGCGAAGGCAATGAGGATACCGCCGCTTGAAGGCGGCGGGTTGGTCCACAGTCGGGAACCCTTGTATGACATTTCAAGAGGCTTGCGGACCACCACCCGGTAATCAAGAAAATCTTCCATGGCAAGGTTTCCGCCGCCGGTACGGCAGTCTTCGGCAATTCGTTTTGCCATGTCACCTTTGTAAAACAGGTCTTCGCCTTCCCGGGCAAGATTTTCCAGGGCATCGGCATAGTCCGGATTGAAAAGTATTTCCCCCTCACCGATCAGCTGCCCGGCATCTTTTCGGCTGGCGAAAATGGCCCGGCAGGCGTCGTTGGAATTATAGATATTCTCGACGATCCCAAAAATATATTGCTGTAGCCGATTGACGCGGACACCCTCTTTTGCCAGCCGGACCGCAGGCTCGATGATGCTTGCCATCGGCATGCTCGCCAGATCGTCGTGAACCTTGAACATCCCCTTTACCATGCCGGGGGTTGCGATAGAGCCTCTGCCTATATGAAATTCCTGCTTGGCGTTGCCGAAATCTGCGATAATCGGGAAAAAATCAATATCCGGATTTCCGGTCCCCGGGGTCTGGACAAAAAAATCATAAAGCCTGGTTTCTCCATTGCCGGTTCTGGCAAGAAGGAATCCGCCGCCGCCAAGCGAAGTCAGTACCGGCTCTGTGACATTGGCGGCGCACATTCCCGCCAGCGCCGCATCGAAGGCATTGCCGCCCTGCTCAAGGATGGTTGCCGCAGCTTTTACGGTTTGCGGATGCCCGGCGGCAATAACTCCCTTCGGTTTCATTAATTATGCCTCTGAACTTAAATCTTAATCTGTCTATATTGCCGTTTATGCTGGCATGGTTCGCTGGCCAAACCTACTATGGAATTATGAAGAAAAGCATCAGTACCGTTTTTGGCCTTCTGGTGTTGCTTTCCGCCTGCGCTGCGCCGCCTTCGGCAAGTTATTTCAAGGGGGCCAATTCCAGCGGTGTTGAATCGTCCGGGGCTTGCATCATGAATGGCCAATGGATTGATCCGGCAACCGGATCAAGTCTCGACGGACGGGCTTTGATCGCGTCGATGGCCCGGCGAGGCGTGGTTCTGCTTGGCGAAACCCACGATAACCCCGACCATCATCGCTGGCAGTTGCAGGCAATTGCCGCGCTTCATACGCGAACCCCGAACATGGTGCTGGCTTTCGAATCCTTTCCCCGTCGCGTTCAGCCGATATTGGACCGCTGGGTCGAGGGAAAGCTGGGTGAGAAGGAATTCCTCAAACAGGTTGGGTGGAACGACATATGGAAGTTCGATCCGTCTCTTTATCTGCCGCTTTTTCAATTTGCCCGGATGAACCGTGTCCCGATGGTTGCGATGAATGTCGATCGTCGGCTGACCGGCCTGGTTTCAAAGCTCGGCTGGAAAGGGGTGAGCGAGAATCTTCGTCAAGGAGTAGGAACTCCGGCCCCGGCCAGCGGTGGTTATGTCGATTTTCTGGCGGAAGTTTTCAGTCAACATGACGATAAAAACAAGGCTCCGAAGAATTTCAGGAAATCCCTCAAGTTCAAGCGGTTCATCCAGGTTCAACTGACATGGGACAGGGCGATGGCCGAGGCAATCGCCGGGGCGCACAATTCTCCGGCCAGGCCTCTGGTGGTGGGGATCGTCGGTATGGGACACCTTCAATACGGATACGGCATTCCGTACCAGTTGGCCGACCTGGGTATTGGCGATGCCGCCGTTCTTATTCCATGGGACAGGGAACGCGGTTGCGACGAAATATCCGCCAAGGACGGGACAGCCATAGCCGACGCGCTATTCGGGACCGAGGAGGGCAACGCCGAAGATACCCCCAAAAGGACGATGCTGGGGGTTCGTCTTAAATCCGGCAAACCCGACGGGCTGGTGGTCAGGGAGGTCTCGGCAAAGAGCGTCGCCCAGGCGGCCGGGATTGCCGTCGGCGATACTATATTTGAGGCCGCCGGACAGCCGGTTTCCAAACTGTCCGAACTTGTCGAGATCATACAACGCCAGGCGGCCGGAACATGGCTGCCGCTAAAGATTCGCCGGGCCGGTAAAATCATCGAAATTATCGCCAAATTCCCACCCGGAGCATGACACGCGAGGGTGTTTCCGTATGAAACGGAAACACCCTGTTTTATATCGCTCACGACATCGACCTGAAGAAGTTCGATGCCTGCGCGGGCGCGCCGAACGGTCGGCGGGCCGCCTTGCTGCCTTGGGTGTTCCCGTATGAAACGGAAACACCCTAAAAACACCGCTTTTGTTGACAGGCGAGACTGGAACACCCATCCTCTAGAGCATGTATCGTATTGTCGTTTATAGCCCCTAACAGCGGAAGGAAAGTATAGATGAGGCGTCTCGTTTTTGCCTTGGGCGGTCTACTGGGTTTTGTCGGTGTTGTTGGATCAATGCCAGCGATCGCTCAAGACGGTGGGGTTGGTCTTATGAATGCGATCGCCTATCTGGATTTGTCCAAGAAAGAATCCATTGCGGTCAAGCCTCTGGATAATTCCGACGACAATATGGTTCTGCTGGCTGTGTTCGAGAAGGCGCTAAGCGATAACGGATATACCGTCGCTGCCGATGCGCCGCTGATTATGACCTTTGATACACGTGACATGGTCGGGGCATGGTCTACCAACAGACAGAGCACCATGCTGGAATTGCAAAACAATCGTGACCGCAAGGGTTCGCAGACACCCAAGGTTCTCCTCAACATCTACAACAGTTCTCGTGGCGGTGTTTTCAACAAGGGCAAAGACAAAAGCGGTACCCGTATAGTCACGCCAAGCCAGTATCGTCTTGACGTTTCAATAGACAATAAAAACGATGGTAAACGCTTGTGGCAAGCTTGGGCAGTCGCCGACAAGGGACACCGGGGCAGTCTTTATCTGGCCAAGTCGATGATCCCGGTTATAGTTGACAGTCTTGGTCGTACCGTTAAGAAAATGCCGTTCGATCTTCCTTAACAGGCGACGTCCATTTGACAGTGGCGATTTATTTATGAACAACCCCGGCGACAAGGCACTTTTGCCAGAAGGAATGCGCGATGTTCTGCCCCCCGATGCGGCTTTCGAGGCGTCCGCCACGGAACAGATCATGTCGGTATTTGAAGGATGGGGATATGACAGAATAAGCCCTCCTCTTATCGAGTTTGAGGAAAGCCTGATGACCGGCAGCGGTGCCGCTACGGCGGACCAGACCTTCCGCCTTCTGGACCCGCTTTCACAACGGATGATGGGTCTGCGCCCGGATATCACGATGCAGGCGGCGCGCATTGCCACTACCCGTCTGAAGCATGCTCCCAGGCCTCTGAGGCTGGGCTATGCCGGCCAGGTTCTGAGAATCAAAGGTTCGCAGTTGCGCCCCGGGCGTCAGTTTGCCCAGGTCGGCGCCGAATTGATCGGCTCATCTTCGGCCTGCGCCGACAGCGAGGTTATATTGATGGCCCTTGCCGCCCTCGAGTCGCTTGGCGTACCCCGTATATCGGT
>CAZEFJ010000019.1:2942-7482 GCA_964511465.1 uncultured Hyphomicrobiales bacterium | reverse complement strand
CCGCCCCGGCAGAGGCCGAGCGTGCCGCTCTGGCGGAAGTTGTCGAGAATGTGCGCAAGGGGGCGGCGGATTTGAGCATAACCATTGATCCGGTGGAAAGTCGCGGATTCGAATATCATGTAGGGGTCACGTTTTCTTTCTTTTCGCTGGATTGTCGCAGTGAACTGGGGCGCGGCGGGCGTTATCTTGCAGGTAATTCCGAGGATGGCCGCGAGCAGGCAACAGGGGTTACCCTGTTTATGGATACGGTATTGCGTACCGTGCCGCCTTGCCAAAGGGGGGACAAGATATTTCTGCCGGTCGGCACACCGCCCGATACGGCTGGAAAATTGCGCCGGGAAAACTGGATTACGGTGTCTGGTCTGGACCAATCGGACGAATATTTAAGTGACGCACAGGAACTTGGCTGTAGCCATCTTTTCGAAAATGGTGTAGCCCGGAAAATCTAAATTTAACAAGGGCTTTAAAATATCATGGCCAACGTTGTTGTTGTCGGTTCCCAGTGGGGAGACGAGGGAAAGGGTAAGGTTGTTGACTGGCTGTCTCAGCGTGCTGACGTTGTGGTACGGTTTCAGGGTGGGCACAACGCCGGGCATACACTGGTTATAGACGGTGTGACGTATAAGCTGAGCCTGCTGCCTTCGGGAATCGTTCGCAAAGGCAAGATTTCGATCATCGGAAACGGTGTGGTCGTCGATCCATGGGCCTTGCTCAGCGAAATAGAAACAGTGCGGGGGCAAGGGGTTAGCATCTCTACGGATAATCTTTTTGTTGCTGAAAATGCTCCGCTGATTTTACCCTTGCATCGAAATCTCGATCAGGCTCGCGAGAAGGCTTTGGGCAACAGCCGTATCGGGACCACCGGTCGTGGCATCGGCCCGGCTTATGAAGACAAGGTTGGGCGGCGTGCCATTCGCCTCGGGGATCTTGCCGATCAGGACATTCTGGAGGACAAGGTGGACAATCTTTTGTTCCATCACAATGCCTTGTTAAGAGGCTTTGGAATGCCGCAAACAACACCCCGCTCACTGCTTGACGAACTGAGGGATATTGCCCCCAAAATACTTCCTTACGCCGATGCCACATGGAAACGGCTTGATGATCTTAGACGGGGCGGCAAACGTATTCTGTTTGAAGGCGCACAGGGAACGATGCTTGATATTGAACACGGCACTTATCCGTTCGTCACCTCGTCGAACACGGTTGCCGGGACCGCCGCCGCCGGCTCTGGTCAGGGGCCGGGTGCGATAGATTATGTGCTCGGTATAACCAAGGCCTATACTACCCGGGTCGGCGGCGGGCCGTTCCCCACCGAACTGGAAGACGAGGTAGGGAAAGGCCTGGGTGAACGGGGACGTGAATTCGGTACCGTCACCGGACGCCCCCGGCGATGCGGTTGGTTCGACGCCGCGCTGGTGCGGCAGGCGGTGAAAGTTAATGGTATAAATGGTATAGCGTTGACCAAGCTGGATGTTCTTGACGGTATGGATAAACTAAGGGTCTGTACCGGCTATAAAATCGACGGCGAGAAAATCGACTACCTACCCGCCTCGGCGACCAAGCAGTCCCGGGCAAAGCCGGTTTACGAAGATATGAGCGGCTGGTCCGAAAGTACATGCGGTGCCCGTTCGTGGGCCGAGCTTCCGGCCCTGGCGGTTAAATACATTCGTCGCATAGAAGAAATAATAGAGGCCCCCGTGGCCTTGCTTTCGACCAGCCCCGAGCGGGAGGATACAATTCTCGTCCACGATCCTTTTACGGACTGAAAAAGGCATTCAGGAAATGGCGGAATCACCAGAGGTTGAGGAGCAAAACGGTGGCACAAAAACCATCCAGTCCTCAGTTTTGTTCGCTGACAGATATATTGTCAATCCCAATGCTCCGCTTGCTCACCTGAACACGCCTTCGGCCAACGCCTTCGAGGTGGAAGACCGCAACGATCTGAGCCGAAAACTTTTTGCCCTGATCTGTTCCCCTTCAATCCCGGTTCGGCTTAAAGTCATGGAGATTCTCAAGGGCAAAGTCATAGGCGGGGTGCTTCCGATGGTGGAGTGGGGCACGGTAGACTGGACCCCGACCGGAAAGCGGACAACCATGGTAATATACGAACGCCCCATGGGTGGCCGGGTTAGCGATGCCTTCGCCTCGGGAGAGGCCAAGGTAGGCGATTACGATCTGGTCAAGCAGTTTATCGAACCGTTAAGTAACGCCTTGCGCGAATTGTCAAAGCTTCACCTGACCCACCGCGCCGTAAGGCCCGGCAATCTGTACTTTATGGATGCAGAATACAGCAATGTGGTGCTTGGTGATTGCGCCACCACTCCGCCCGGATTTGACCAGCCCCTGGCCTGCGAAACCGTGGAGCGGGCGATGGCATCGCCGGGGGGACGCGGTCCAGGCAATACTAGCGATGATTTTTATGCGCTTGGCGCGACTATCGTACTTTCCATGCCGGACAAGAATCCGGTGAAGGAAATGGGTGAGGATGAGCTTATAAATAGTCGAATAGAGCATGGCAGTTACGCCACGCTGTGTTCGAATACCCGGGTTCCAATGTCGATGCTGAAAGCTGTCCGCGGACTTCTAAGCGACGATGCGCAGGAGCGCTGGGGGGCCGTCGAACTAAAAACATGGGCCGACGGGAAAAGCCTGGAAACGACACAGAAAAAAGCTGAGATAAAGGCGGAGACGCCATTCTCGTTTGCCGACATGGATCATTTCAACGCCCGCATCCTGGCCCGGTCATTTAGCCGGAACGTCTCCAAGGCGGCTAATATAATCAAGAAAAAGGGGCCGCTCGATCTGTGGTTGCGCCAGGGATTGAAGGCGGATGAAAAGGCCTCCGCCACGGCCGATGCGATAGCAGCGCTGGTGAACATGGCTGCGGCCAATAAAAACGCGCCGCTTGGCAGCGACGACTTTATCGTCAGCAAGACCTGTATTGTTCTCGATCCGTCGGCCCCGATTCGCTACAAGGGATTGTCCTTTATGCCCGACGCCTACGGATATGTCCTGGCGACAAAGTTCATGATTCAGGCGGATGTTCAGTCGGCAATAGACGTCGTGCTTATGGAGCTTCCCAATATCTGGATTGTCGCACAGCCACATCCATCGCCCGAGGCATACGCCTTTGACCGGACTTTCGCGATGGTGCGCAGTCATCTCCAAAATCCCAGTCCGGGCTTTGGGATCGAGCGTTGCCTCTACGATTTAACCTCTGGTGTGCCGTGCCAAAGCCCCTCCGTTATTGATATGTATGTCACCGACGTCGAGGAACTGATGCACGCTCTTGATGCGGTATCCAACCGGGTCGATACCAAGAAAAGTCCTCTTGATCGTCATGTGGCAAGTTTCATTGCGGCTAAATTTGACCAGGATATTTCCCCCCATCTTAAGGCTCTGGCATCGCCCAGCGAGGAAACCGCCCTTATCGGCATGTTGAGCCTTCTGGCGTTTCTGCAATGGCATCTGGAACTGGTTTCTCTTCTCGGCCTTTCAAGTTGGGTCGGCGGGCTGTTGGGGCCAGCCATTAACACCTATCATAGCCGCACAACCAGACGCGAGATAGAACGTGAGATACCGCGTCTGGTGCGCCAGGGGAGTCTGCCGGAGCTTTTTGACCTGATCGACAGCAGCGACAAAAGAAAGCAGGATAAGGATGGCTATGATGCCGCGATTAAGGAATTTGCGGCGGCGGAAAAGGAAATTATGGAAATTGAAAGCGGTGAAGCCGCGGCATCGGAAAAAACCGAAAGAGCAGGCCAACAAGCGGCGGCAATGACTTCGGTGACGATCGCCATGATAGTGGTTTCGGTGCTTCTTTTGTTTAAGTTGCTGTAGTCATGGCCAAGAAAAAAACAGCTTCGGCACCTCCCGCCCGCGGCGGCGGATTTCTGCGAAATTCGGCTCCTTTATGGGCTTCGATAATCATCGTCCTGATGATCGTCGTGTCCTTGTCCAGCATGGTTCTTGTTTTCTTCGGCATGGTGCCGACAATCGTTGCCTTCGTCATCGACAGATCAAAACAAAAATCCGCTACCTTCTGTGTCGGCGGGATGAATTTTTGCGGCGTGTTTTATAACCTTCTTGAATTGTGGAGCGGATTTAACACCTGGAACCAGGCCGTATCCATTCTTACGGATGTCTTTGCCCAGGCGATAATGTTCAGTGCCGCCGCCTTTGGCTGGATGCTGTATATTTCCGTGCCGCCGGTGGTCATCGCTTTTCTTACCGTGATGTTGCAGCACAAAGTCGCCCAGCTTCGAGCTGCGCAAAAGGAAATCATAGATGAATGGGGAGAAGATGTCGCCGCCTCTCCCAATATGAAAGAACTTAAAGGCGAAGACGGATTGGAAAATGGCGCGCCGATGCTGGCTGGCTAAGGCAGTTCAGGCCATGCACCGGTTCATGGTGGTGCTTCTTACCATTTTACGCAGCTTTTCGAAGGCCCGAACCTCTATCTGGCGGACCCGTTCGCGCGAAATTCCGTAGCGAATGCTCAGGGTGTTGAGAGTGATTGGCGTTTCATTCAGTCGTCGCT
>CAZEFJ010000019.1:0-2842 GCA_964511465.1 uncultured Hyphomicrobiales bacterium | reverse complement strand
CCGTAGCGAATGCTCAGGGTGTTGAGAGTGATTGGCGTTTCATTCAGTCGTCGCTCACTGATGATTTCCCGTTCGCGCGCCGACAGCCTGGCCATTGCCCCGCCCAATATATCAAGCCGGTTGTTATGCTCTTCGTTATTACCCAGGATTTTTTCCTGATTCGCCGAATTGTCGGCTAGCCATTCGATCCATTCTCCTCCCTTGTCGTCGCATATCGGGGCGTTAAGAGATGCGTCCGAAGCATATATGCGGCGATCCATGTTGATCACTTCGGTTTCGGATACGTTGAGCCGTAAGGCAATTTCGCTAATATGCTCGGGTGTCATATCGCCTTCATCAATTGCGTTTAGCTGACTTTTAACCTTGCGCAGGTTGAAGAACAGCTTTTTTTGCGCCGCCGTGGTTCCGATTTTTACCAGTGACCATGAATGAAGGATATATTCCTGAATAGAGGCGCGAATCCACCATCTGGCATAGGTTGAAATACGGAACCCAAGATCCGGATTAAAGTGTTTCACAGCCTTCATCATGCCAATGTTGCCTTCTGCGACCAACTCTCCCAAAGGCAATCCGTAGCCCTTGTATCCCATCGCCATTTTTGCAACCAGGCGAAGGTGGCTGGTGACTAGTTTGTTGGCTGCGTCAATATCTTCGGAATCTCGCCATCGGCGCGACAAATCCTGCTCGTCTTCGAGGCGGAGCATAGGAAACTTGCGTATTTCATTAAGGTATCTGGAAAGATTTTTTTCTGGTGAAATACTCATATCCAGCGATAAATTAGACATACAAAGCTCTCCCCGGATCAATTTCCATTTCTACTTTTCCACTGCCGTGCAATCAGCAGTGGCTGGGTTAGTAGGGAAATGATAGCCAAGTTTCTCAACTTAGTATAGAAGAATTTTTATAATTCTAAAAGATTTGTTAATCTATTGATATAAGGTGGAATTTCTTTATTAAATTTAATATATTTATTATGTATTGGGTGGTTAAAGCCAATTAGATATGCGCAAAGTGCCTGACGCTTGTAATTTGCGATGAAGTCGACCAGCTCTTTCGGGGCACCCTTCAGGCGGTGTTTCCGTCCGCCTCCGTACAGCGGGTCTCCGATCACGGGAAAGCCCATGGTCGCAAGATGGACGCGAATCTGGTGGGTTCGTCCGGTTGCCAGGCGGCATTCGATCAGACTGGCTGCCCGGCCGGTGCCGACGGCGAATGTTCGCATCACCTTGTAGTTGGTCAGCGCCGACTTGCCGCCCCGCTCAAGTACCGCCATTTTTTTGCGATTGGCGGGGCTGCGCCCGATATTGCCGGATATCTTGCCGCTACGCGGGTATGGGATGCCCCAGACAACCGCGTAGTAGGCCCGTTCTACGGTATGTGCGGCGAACTGCTCCGACAGGCCGAGGTGTGCGGCCTCGCTTTTTGCCGCCACCATCAGGCCACCCGTATCCTTGTCCAGGCGGTGAACAATGCCCGGCCTGGACACTCCGCCGATTCCTGAAAGTTCTCCCGAACAATGGGCCAACAGGGCATTTACAAGTGTTGCGTCGGGATGTCCCGGCGCAGGATGAACCACCATCCCCTGTGGCTTGTCGATAATAATCAGGTGTTCGTCTTCATAAATGATATCAAGCGCAATGTCTTGTGGCTGAGGAATTGCCGGATCGGGTTGGGGAACGGTTATGGTGAATGTCTGGGCCGTGCGTACCCGTGCCGAGGGATCAGTTACCCTGGCACTTTTTTCGCCTCTGATATGTCCGGCTTCGATCAAGGCCTTGATTCTGGTTCGCGAGATACCCTCAATACAGTCTGCCAGCAATCTGTCCAGGCGCATACCGGCCTTGTCCTCTGGCACCTCTACGCTATATTCGGTTGCCCCACATGTTTTATCATCGTTCATGTCGTACAGAGTGAAGCAAAACCATGCATATGCTCAAGAGCCTAGTTGTCGGAATGGGTATCCTTATTGTTGTCGGTATGGCGGCCCTTGCCTACGCGGTTTATTTCCGCTCGACTAATCCCGACTTCGTCCTGTTCAAGACCCCTGATAAACAGGTATCGAATAAAGTCGCCGTCAAAACGCCGAATAATCAGAATCGCCCTTTCGGCAATGTCGCGATCGAACTTCCCAAGGGCTGCCGTATAGCCGAAATGCTCCCTGGCGGATCAGGGCAACAGTTGCTGTTGCGTATTGGTCCGCCCGGCCCGTGTGAACGGGTGGTCGTTGTCGATATCCTCAACGGTGCCGTTCTCGGCACGGTTGGAATTGTGGAGGTGCCTTGATATTTTTTTCCGGGCTGCTGCTTGAACGGATAGCCACGTCTGCCGAGACAGTCTTCCCTGACGAGTGCTGCGGCCTTCTGGTTGGCCATTCTCTGGAAGGCGGCGGCCTGACGGTAAGCCATGTCGAGGCCAGTCCCAACCGGACGCAGGGGGCACGACACGATAGTTTCGAGGTTGATCCAAAATTGCGTTTTGATCTGATGCGTGAGTTGGCGGACGGTGCCGAGAGAATCGTCGGCCACTACCATTCCCACCCCGGCGGCCTGGCCGAGCCATCGGGCCGTGACCTTGTCATGGCCTGGGAGCCGGAACTGGTATGGATTATCACCTCGGTTGTTGACGGCCTTGCAATCAGCACCCGAGCCTGGCGCCTTAATAAGGTAGGCGATGGTTTCAGCGAATTGGTGATTACTGTTCCCACGGCTGACAAACAGGCTTGATTGCAGGCACACAAACCGGGTAAATGAATGGCAACGAAGCTTCGTCCCCTTCGTCTAGAGGCCTAGGACACCGCCCTCTCACGGCGGCAACAGGGGTTCGAATCCCCTAGGGGACGCCA
>CAZEFJ010000018.1:14322-20721 GCA_964511465.1 uncultured Hyphomicrobiales bacterium | reverse complement strand
CAATGTCTGCGCGGGCGCGCCGAAGTGTCGGCGGGCCGCCTTGCGGCCTTGGGCATTTCAGTATGAAACGGAAATGCCCAAGATCCTGGCGTTACTGCAATATAAATTCCTTGAACAGCACGCTTATCACCTTTGACGGGGCGATGAAATTGTTGGCGATTATGGCTATGCCAGCCTTGAGCCTGTCGGAACCAACCTTGCCGACCAGATGGATGCGGCGATGTTCGCGGATAAACTCCTGAACTCTTTCCATAAACGGAACCTGTGCTTCCTCGAGTTTCGTCTTGTCGGTCGATGACAACTCGATAATTATCGTCGTTTTCAGGAACGGTGATCGGCACTTGTCGGTTTTCAGGTCGACAAGTATCGAGGGCAGTTCGTAATAAACGGGGGGGCCGGGAAGTTCGATGGATGCGGTCTGCTTGCCCTTGGGCGGACCTTGTTCGGCTTCTTTCGCGGGGGATGAGCCGATAATGCCGGTGAAGTACAACCCCGCACCGCCGCCGCCAAGCAGGACCAGCGTCAGGGCGGCAATAATTATAAGTTTTTTCTTGCCGCTCTTGGCTGGTTCGGGGGCTTCTTCAAGTTCTTCCTGGTCTTCATCTTCTTCCGACATCATTCTCTCCCTGAAATATCAATGTCTCTAAAGCGGTTCAGGAATTCCTGCACGGTATTCTGCGTGCCGCCTATGTCATCGGCGAGAATGCCGTGGCGCTCGGAGGGTACCATAACCAGCCGACGGTCCTCACTGGAAACTGTATCGTCGATGATGTTGGCGCTTTGAGGATCGACCACGGGGTCGCCATCGGATTGCATAATCAACAGCGGGCATGACACGCTGGGCAACCGGCGTTCGACATTCTCGGCCATGTGGCGGAGTTGATAAAGGCCATGCAGGGGGATGCTTTTGTAGTTAATGTCCGGGTGTTCGCTTTCATTATCGCGAAACGGCATGACGCCTTCAAAAGATGGCAGCCATTGGGTCAGTTTGTTGATGCTGTTGACCAGAGGGACGAACACCATCCGGCGATCCTTGAAACGTAACGGAACGCCGACGGCGGCAACGCAGGCCAGACCTTGCGGCTCTTCCGAGGCAATCCGCAACGCCAGTGCGCCGCCTGAAGAAAATCCGACAACCGCGATACGTTCAGAAAAAGCCGACATTATCTGATAGCCCCGGTGCACCGAATCCAGCCATTCCCGCCACTCCCGATGGCGAAGGTCACAAGGTGATGTTCCATGCCCCGACAGCCTCACCCCGATTACCGGATGCCCCGCCGCCACCAGCTTTTCGGCGAACGGTCGGAGTTCGGCCGGCGAGGCCAGAAATCCATGGATCATGACAATGCCGATGCCGGTTACCTGCTTTGGCAAAAGCAGATATGGCGCACCATTTTCGCGGGCCGTCTCCTTGGCGTTTATTTCGTCGTAAGCCGGGTCTTTAAAATGTTTCTTGTTCCAGGCATGGGCTCGCAACTCGTCATCGAACAGGTCTGAGGCGATAATCTCTGCCTGCACCGTTCCGGCTCTCTGCATGGCATCAATGATTGCGGTTCGCACTTCGGTAACGGGGACTACCTCGTTGGCATAGACCATGACCGGATTTTCTATGCGGATTTCATTGAATTCATACTCGGCGCATAGCTTGTTCATGAAACGGTATGATCTTGGTGTGCGACCGATCAGACCGGCATTTTTGGCGGTTGTCATAAAACGGTCCAGCCCCGGACAGCTTCCTTCCAGCAGCCCCCGCCATTTTTCGGGGTTGAGCAGGCTTTGGTGAAGATGGACCGAAGGGATGTTCTGCAGGTTTTTTATCGACAGATAAATTGCCTTGTGCAATTCGTCCCGGCCTATTTCCATCCGCCCGCCGGCGATCAGCTCAACTACTATGCTGGCCACCAAATGGCTAAAATTTACGGTTATCTCGGAATACATGGAGCGCATGTATTCATCGCGGATGCGAAGTGTTTGATTACACATGCACCTGGCCATCATCTTCTCGTCCCAGCGGGTTGCCCGGTCGCGCAGCGAAAACAGGTCAACAAGGGATGCGGTGCGCTCGAACATCGTGCTTAGCAATACCTTTTCCCACCAGCGCCAGTGCACGGCGGCATCGACAGGTTTGCCAAGCCGGATATCCATATCGGTATCCTTGAACAGAATATTACCCTCGATGATAAGTTCCTCGGAGAGACGCCCGGACATTTTGCTGAAAAATATCTTGGCACCTTTCTGCAGGATATTTTCAGTTACCCTTAGTGGATAGAAGGTAATGTAGGCGGGAACGATAAGCGTCGGTTCGCGGGCTCGTTCCAGCAGCGCCTCAACGCTTTCAAGGCCGACTGCCGCGACCCATCGTTCAAGCCGTTTCGTCTCGCCTCTTTTTTCCACCGACAGTATGCGTTTCTTGAAGATATCAAGAGTATTGGCAATCACGGCGGCACCACGATGTTGCAGTCGCCGCTTGCCCGCGCTGGGGGAGTAAACGTTATATTCCCCCCTCTTGTCGACTACGCTGCGGTCCTTGACCATGCCGCCTTCCGGGAACACTACGACCTTGCGGCCGCGCAGTACTTCGGCAGCGAGAAAAGGCATAAGCTGCGGCAGGTCATTTGGCAGCACGCCGACCTCATAAAGAAACCTGGTCACCCTGTCGGAGCCGTTGAACAGGCCGTGGTCGGCAACCGAACGACAGTATGCCCCCGTATGTTTGTTAATCAGATAGGGCGGGACCAGGGTTTCAAATCGGGTAAAATGATTGAAGAGGAAAATTTCTCCCCGCGACAGAAGGTCGGGTGAAGAATTAAGTATAATATTGATGCCAAGATGTTTCTCAAGCCATTCAAATCCCTGTACGCATCTGTTGTACGTATCTTCGTTGATTGGAAATTGTCGCTCGTCGGTCATTGCAGATTAAGATGGGCCGCATCCAACCGTCCCATAGCCTGCAAAAGCTGATAAATCGCAACACGTTCGTCATACGAGGCCGAAATAAAGTTAATCCGGGCGTTACTGACCTCATTTTCCGCATCAAGGACGTTGATTACCGTTTCCTTGCCGGCTTCGCGCAGTTTTTTTCTTGATATGAATACCTCGGAAGCAATGTTTACGGCGTTCCCAAGAAGTTCGAGGCGACGCTTCGAGGTAAGCAGGGACTGCCACGCCAGACGGGTCTGTTCGATGATTTTTCGGGTTGCAAATTCAAGGTTGTTGCGCGACGCACCATAATCAAGGGCGGCCTGGGTCTGGCTGGCATTGCTGGAAAATCCGGTAAACAGATCCCATGTACTCTGGACGACGACGGAATAATCACGTCTGGTTCCAAGAACCGCACTGTTGTGCTTCTCGTAGTTCCACTTGCCCACCATGTCGACTATCGGGGCGTATTCCGACAATACTTTTTTCTTGTTTTCGCGGGCCACCTCAACGGAAATAGTCGAGTTGGATATAGTTGGATTTTCGGCAATCGCAATTTCGATAGCCTTTTTCAACTTGCTTGGTATCAATTCAACCGGCGGCACCGGATCAGTCATTTTATCCAGTTTTGGCGGATGATCGAATACCTGAACGTAGCGGGTTACGGCATCTTCCAGCGCCCCCTCGAATGTTACCCGGCGCTCCTTGGATATCTGCAATCGCGATTTGGCCTGCAAGACATCGACATTGACCCCTGATCCTCGGCGCACCCGTTCGTCTTCAAGATTAAGCTGGCGACGAATGGTGTCCTCATTATTGCGGGCAAGCGCAATCAAGCGGATCTGCTTAAGCACATTAATATAGGCGCTGATGCCTTCAAAGACCGTGTTCTGGATCGTTCCTTCAAGCGAGTACCTGGCAAGCTCCCGGTTAAGGCGTGCCGTCTGTACCTTCGTTTCGGTATTGAACCCGTTAAACAGATTTTGGGTTACGGTCAGGCCGGCGATATTTTTAGTCCTTGACCATGACTTTCCTGCCGCCCTTGTCGTTGGGTTGTCGATGCGTTCGGGGCCGCCCGAGGCATTTAGCGAGACGGTCGGCAGATACCCGGCCATCGACTTACGGATTTCCATGTTGGATGATTCCACCGTCTTGCGTCCGGCTCTTACCTGGGGGTGTTCGGATATGAGAGAGGACAGTTCGTCTCCCATGGAATTGGCATAGGAATAGCGTGTCGCGCCCGTATACAGGACGAGCGCTGCAATAACCGCGAATGCTATACGCGGATATTTCAAGGCAGGTCTCCGGCCGACGCGGTAACGAGACTGGATAAAGCGCCGTGTCCTAATTTAAGGTGGCGCATTTACGGCCTTTCCCGTCAGCATTTAAAGAACGCTCGAGCATTCCTGTTTTTCCCTGGTTAAATGTTGGACAAAACATGGTATCTACGTTCAGTTGCGATCAACCCCCATATGCCCTCTCGAACATCTGGACCACCGATGACTTTCTGGCAGTACCGCGGCGCATCACATTGCCGTTTGTATCGGCATGGCAGGAGCGATTGCCGACATAGGCTTCATAGGCATCGACAATGCCGATAAGCGGATCCCGCTGGGCCGCGGTGGACATAGCCTTGCGAATTTGAACCGCCATCCGCCAGGCGGTATTCTTGTTAACCCCAAGCCTCTTGGCCAATTCGCGGGTTGAGATCGCATCTTCGGAATTAAGGATCAGGGCGATCGCCTGAAACCACTTTTGAAGCGGAATGTGGGTGTTGTGGAAAATCGTTCCGACGGTGACCGAAAAACTGGTATTGCAGTTATTGCAGTGGTGCCGGTCTTCGCAACTCATCGGTGTTGATTTATTCTCCCCGCAATATGGGCAACGCGGCTCACCGCCCCAGCGCACCGCCTCAAGATGGGCGATGCAATCTTCTTGGGTCGGATACTGTTCGGCAATTTTCACCGGGTTTAAAATGTTCATTTTAGCCTCCTATTTGTGTCTACCTAATACTGGGACATGCAGAAAATGTTCCATTGGCGCCGTGGTGTCAATAAAATCCCTGCCTTAAAGCAATACATTTCAACAGCTTAGTATTGGATAATCGGGGCAGGCAGAAAGCCACCCAGGCTAAAAAACGAAGTCCTTACGTCCGTCGATGTATTGAAGTTGTTGCGCAACTTGTCATAATGATGAACGAAACGCAGTTTGGCGTTTGAAAATGAGGGATTTGATGGAACCAACGGAAACCCGCGTGGAGGCAGAGGATTGCGCCAGTTCGGCCAGCCGGATAATGAAGGAAGGAGATATCATCCCTTATCCGCGCAATTTTACCATTTGGTACTTCCATTTTTCCGGCAAATACCCGGATTTAAGTGTTGCCCTGAAAAAACATATGGGCGACATGAAGTATTTCACCGAAGACCGCAACACATTGATATTTCAAAAGTTTTTTGGCTTTGAGACGCTTGGCAAAACGATCCGTGAGGTAACCGCCGGGGCCAACACGGCATTGGGCAAAAGCTCGGATCACATAAAGGCAATATCCGTTGAGGCCAAAAGCGCGCGTGAGGATATTGCCGTCCTGTGCCGTCGTCTGGAAAAAGCCGACGCCGATTGCAAGGTCCGGGAATTAATCGACAAGCTGTTGGCCAGGGTTGAAAGTCTGGAGGCCGCCAGCCGGAAGGCGGAGAACTGGCTGGCGGGTGATTGCAGGAAAATATCCGAACTGCATCGCAGCATAGAGGAAAGCCAGCGCGAGACCATGACCGATGCCCTGACCGGAATGGCCAACCGCAAATTGTTTGACACCTGTCTGCGGCTCTCGGTCGAGGACAAACGCCTGTCCGCATCGCTCTGCGTTATACTGGTAGACGTGGACGACCTGGGCAAGATCAACGAAAAGCATGGATTTGAGGTCGGCGATGACGTTCTCAGGATGATCTCCAGGTCCCTATCCGAAACCATCAAGGGACGGGACATGGCGGCCCGGCATGGCGATGACGAGTTCGCCATTCTGATTACTCGTGCGCAACTGGCCGATGCGGCGAAACTGGCCCGCAATCTGAGGTGCCTTATAGGTATTGGAAACCGGTCCACCGATATGGACTTGCATGACAATGTCGGCGGCCGGATCACGGTGTCCATAGGTGTCACCCAGTACCAGTCTGGGGAATCCCTGAACCGCTTCCTGTCAAGGCTTAGACAGGCACTTGATACCGCCAAGTCGAATGGTCGCAACCAGGTTATTTCGGCGGAAAATACTGGCCGGGAAGTCATGTTCCTTAACGAGGACAATGTTATCGTCAATTCCCCCGGCAAACGCTAAACCGGATTTATCCGCGATTATTTGAGCTCGGCAGGTTAAGGAGCAGGTATAATCGAGCATACCCAAAAGATTATCCGCAAGCTGACCTGGCGCTATATTCTGGTGCTGTCCACCCTCGCCGCGCTTGCCTTTGCCGCGCATTCCTTTCAGGA
>CAZEFJ010000018.1:0-14222 GCA_964511465.1 uncultured Hyphomicrobiales bacterium | reverse complement strand
TCGTGCTGGCATTTTCCGCGTTCATCGTTTTCCGTCCGATGGTCAGGCGGGTCGAATATGAATTCGACCGTCACAAGCTGGCCATGGAATCGTTGAACCATGCCAACGTCGCCTTGTCCGAACGGGCGATCAAGCTGGCCGCCGCCAACGATATGCTTTCCGATTTCGCCCATGTGGTGTCTCATGACCTGAAGGCACCGCTCAGGGCGGTTCACAATTACAGCGATTTTCTTCGCGAAGACCTTGAAGGAACCCTTGACGAGGAACAGCAATCCTATCTTGGCGGTATGACCAAGGCGATAGGAGAGGCCAACCGTCTGATCGACGATATGCTGGATTATTCAAGGGTTTCATCTATCGATGCACCGGTTGAAACAATTGACGTAGGAGAATTTATAAAGAAAATGCTGGAGTCCGTATCAGTGACGGATGAAATAAGGTTTCCCGGCCCATGTCCAGACAGGTGTCACATGGTTATTGAGGCATCTCCAGTGCTTTTCAAGCAGATCATCCAGAATCTTGTTTCAAACGCAATACGGTATAATAATTCTGAAAATAAGCTGGTAGAGATAGGCTGCCGAGCAACCGGCAACGGCATGGGCGAGATTTTTGTCAAAGACAACGGCATCGGGATAGATAAAAAATATTTTGACAAGATTTTCAGTATTTTTCAGAGGCTGCATACCAAGGACGAATACAATGGAACCGGTGTCGGACTGGCGATCGTAAAAAAGGCGGTCAGTCGCATCGGCGGAACCATAAGGGTGGAATCAGAACCGGGTAAGGGCAGTACCTTCTACGTCTCTTTGCCGGTGGTGCAATCCAATGAAAGAAAGGCGTAACCATGACTGATGGAAAACTGGTTATCCTGATGGCCGAAGATGATGAACATGACGTGCTGGCAACCCGCAGGGCATGGGAAAAACACCATATAGAAAACCCCCTGGTCGTGGTCCGGGACGGCGAAGAATGTCTGGACTACCTTTACCGGCGGGGGAAATACGCCGACAAGGAACTGTCCCCGACACCAAAACTGCTGCTCCTTGACCTCAACATGCCGAAAATAAACGGACTTGAGGTGCTTGCCACGATCCGCGATGACGACGACTTCAAGCGTCTTTCGATAGTCGTGCTGACCACCTCGGATTCAGAGCCGGATTTAAAGATGTGCTATGACATGGGGGTCAACGCCTATATCGTAAAGCCTGTTGGGTTCGAAAATTTTGCCGAAGCGATAAAAGATATAAACATGTTCTGGAAACTGGTCACCTATCCCTAGAGCCCAGACTTATTAAAATAATCCCCTCTTGGGTGACCGGCAGTCGGGTCACTGGCGGAAAATGGACAAGGCAAAGATGGCGAAAAACAGTATATCGCAGGTTCTGCGTGTTCTTTTGGTCGAGGACGAAGAACATGACGCCGCCGCCTTTCGCCGGGCCTTCAAAAACAAACGTATTCCGGTGGAAGTAAGCCATTTTGAAAAGGCCGAAAAGGCGATAGAGGCCCTCGGCGTCGAGAATCCCCCGTTCGATGTAATCGTTAGTGATTTCAATCTGCCCGGCATCAACGGGCTTGAAATGTGCAAGAAGATTATCGGTGACGGTATATCAATTCCGATTGTTATCCTGGCCGGCTCGGGTTCGGAAGATGTGGCGGTTAAAGCCCTGAAAGCTGGCGTTTATGATTATCTTATAAAGGACCAGTTAGGCGGATATATAGAACTTGTTCCCGGGGTTGTGCATGGCGCCATCCAGAAACACAATGACCGCATAGCCCGCAAGCATGCCGAAGAAGAACTAAAACGTGCCCACGACGAACTGGAAGCCAGGGTAGAGCAAAGAACCCGCCAATTGACATTTGAAATAGAGAGCCGCAAGCAGGCCGAGAATAAAATTCGGGAAATGGCAAGATTCCCCGAAGAAAGCCCGTCTCCGATGATGCGTTTTGCGCCTGGCGGCGCCGTCAGTTACGCGAATGCGGCAAGCTCTCCGATTATGGAAGATTTTGGTATCAAAATCGGTGAACTGGCTCCTGAATACTGGCTAAATATATTTACCGATATCCTCGGTTCCGGATCTACCTGCGAAATTGAATATGGCTGCCAGGGGAAAGTTTTTTCCCTGCTGATCGTTCCGGTGCTTTCGGAAGGCTATGTCAACGTCTATGGACGCGATGTAACCGAAATAAAGCGGGCCGGCAAAGCCCTGCTGGATGCCAAGGAAGAAGCGGTATTGGCGAACCGCGCCAAAAGCGAATTTCTGGCCAATATCAGCCATGAACTGTGCACCCCGCTCAACGCTATCATAGGCTTTTCCGATGTCATCAGCGAACAGATATTCGGCCCGATCGGTTCCGATAAATACATGGAATATGTAAAAGACATTCACGCCTCAGGCTGCCGCCTGATGGCGGTTATTTCCGATATTCTGGATATGTCGAGAATCGAAACCGGAAATCTGAAGTACGCCCCCGAGAATGTGGAAATAGCCCCGCTGGTCGAATCCTGCATCTGTCTTGTTCTGGATCGTTCGAGAAGCGCCGGGGTCGTTATCAGCAATAAGGTGTCACATGACGGGCTTGCCATAAATTGCGATTGCCGCAGATTTAAGCAGATCGTTGTCAATCTTCTGTCGAATGCCGTAAAGTTCACCCCGAAGGGGGGAAGTGTGGAGATCGGTGCCGATATTCTTGAAAAATCCGGTGAGATTGAAATTACCATTACCGACACCGGCATAGGTATGGCGGCCGATGATATTGACAAGGCGATGACCCCCTTTGGCCAAATCGACAGTACGCTGGCGCGAAAATACGAAGGATGCGGCCTGGGTCTGCCCCTGGCCAAGAAACTGGCCGAGATCATGGGCGGAGCGCTTAAACTTGAAAGCTCCCCCGAGGTTGGCACCACGGTCAGGGTTCGCCTGCCTGTTTAAGCCTAATATGCCGTAGAAGTAAAAAACATGCGCGATGTTGTAATAGGTATAATTATCGGGGTGGTTGTCGGGGTGGTGATCGGGGCAACTGTGATTGCTCCTCGACTGTCCCCGTCGGCTTCACAGTCGTCGCCTAAAAGAACTGCACTGGCAAGTATTGTAATCGCCCGCCAAAAAGGCGCGGCAACGGCCAAACCGGCTACCCACAAGGTCGAACCGGCAAAAAAAATTGCCGCCCCTCCGGTAACGGTAACAAAAACGATACATCTGAGGATGGCCAGCGCCTACCCCGGCGACTTGCCGCTGCTGGGGGCCCAGGCCAAGCGGCTGGAAAAGAAAATATGGCGAATTTCCGAGGGCCGGATCAATCTTGAATTTTACGAACCTGGGGCACTGGTCAAGACATCGGAAATATTCGAGGCTGTATCCTCCGGCACAATTGACGCGGCATTTTCCTCGCCGGAATTATCAGGTGGGCAAATTCCTGCCCTGCAACTGTTCGGTGCGGTTCCGTTCGGCCCTTCCCCGGAAGAATATCTAGCCTGGATATATTCTGGCGGCGGGCGCCAGCTTTTACAAAAGATTTACGCCGACCAAGGCATTTACGGCATCGTTTGCGGCGTCGTTCCGGCCAAGGCGTCCGGCTGGTTCCGTAAAAAAATCAACGTAGTCGAAGACCTGAAGGATATGAAAATCAGGTTTTCGGGACTTGGCATCAAGGTCTTGCGCAAGCTGGGGGCAAAACCGGTCAGGATCGAGGGCGGCCAAATATTCACGGCCTTAGAGACCGGAAAAATCGACGCCGCCGAATTTTCGATGCCCGCCATTGATCTGAGGATGGGGTTCTACAAGATGGCCCGACACTATTATTTCCCCGGCTGGCAACAACCGGCGGGCTTGCTTGAATTACTGGTCAACCGGAAAGTATGGGAAAAACTGCCGCCGATGAACAAGACCCAGATCGAAAGCGCTTGTGGTGACAATATAAGCTACGGTCTTGCCGAAGGCGGGGCACTGCAATTTGCCGCATTGAAGGAGTTGAGTGCCAAGGGGGTGAAAATCCACCGTTGGCCAACCGAGGTAATGGACGCCCTGAGAAATGCGTGGACCGAGGTCGCGCTCGAAGAACAAAATGCGGATAAGGGGTTCGCCACGGTCTGGAAGTCGCTAAGCGCATTCCGCAATAATTACGCCATCTGGAAAGAACTGGAACATATGTAGCCTCAGGCTACGTCCAGGGTGTCCGGCGGCAACTCATTCATCTTACCAAGCAGATATTCAAGGTCATCCGCCTCGAATTCAACGCCCAAGTCTCCGTACTGGGTTAAAATGCGTTCTATCATACGCCGTGAATAACGCTCCCGGTCATTGGCTTCGCCGTCATATTCCATTTCTCCCGCGACATCGACGGCGGCACGCACCGCCGGGTAGTGACTTTCGGGCAGATTGGCTTTCTCGTATATGGCTTTGAGCCCCAGTTGCCCGGAATCGTGGATCAATTGGCGGACATTAACCAGCGGCAGGGCTATCAGTTCGGCCAGCGAGGCCTCGAAGAAACTCAGATCACCCATGCACAGTGCCCGAATGATTATCGAGGGCGTCAGGCGATCATTCTGGCGCATATGGTGAACCAGTTTTTCCAGATCGTCATCGTTATGTCCGCTGGACAGGTTGATTATCGCCCGCTCACGGCTTTGGAGAATGAGGTCGGTGGCAATACTGGCCGGAAGCTCACTGTTCTGGGCGAGTTTCTCCTTCATGTTATCCGAAACCATGGTTACCAGTCGCTCGGCAACCGTTACCGGGATTCTTGAACGGTCGACCAGCACACCCTGGACCGAATCGTTTTCGCCGAATTCATCGACTACCTTCTGGAAAGACTTCTCTGAAATATCGGCCCCTTCGTTGGCGACAAGCGATATCACCACATCTTCGTTGCGGGTCTCGACCAGGGCTTCCGAGAGGTCTTTTGAAACCGTTGACCGGCTGGCGATTGCCACCTGTTTAGAGGCGTTCTGACTGCGGACTATTTCCAGCAGATCCTGATCCGACAGCACTTCCGAAAATTCCAGCACCGGCATCGCCACCGAGTCCACATCATTGGCCAAACTAAGGGCCACATCATGGGGTACCGCAGAATTCTCCTTGAGGTTCTGAGACAGTGCCTCGCGGACCCGGACCTCGGCGTCCTTGACCATGATTCTAAATATTTCTTCGACCAGCTTACGCTCGGAATCGCTCAGGGTGTCCTGATCGAAATCGGCGGCAATTTTTGCTGCGGTCTCGGCCCGCGCCGCGCCCGAAGGGTCAGAGAGAAGCCTTGAAACGTCTTCCTTGGATAGGGTTTTTCGTTCCATTTTATTATTCACATTCCGACATAATAACCTTAAAACTCAGGAAGCTCACCGATAACCCAAGTATGGGGTAAACGCTGATATCGGCGTCACCCCAGCGTAGACGCTGGAACAGCACCTTTCCTCAACCATGATTTAGCCACATTATTATACTACATTATTTTGGTTCGATATAGCAGATGGTTGCAAGCTTGTGCTTTATTCGTTAATAATGAACGTCCATTTCGAATTTACATTTTTCTGTGGGAGAATTAAGGGATGAAAAAAGAAGGATTGATTATGATTGCGGTGGCCGCTGCTGTGGCCCTTTCCAGTGGCATTGCCTCGGCCGCAGAGGCCCCCAAGGTAATGAAAAAATGCAAGGCATGCCATTCCTGGAACAAGGGCGGCAAGAACAAGGTCGGACCTAATCTTTTCGGCATTGTCGGTCGCAAGGCAGGCTCCAAGGAAGGCTTCAAGTATAGTGGCCTTAAGGGTGCGGACTGGACATGGGACGAAAAAAGCCTCGACGAATGGCTGACCAGCCCGAAGAAATACGTCAAGAAGATGACCAGCAACAAAAGGACTAAAATGTCGCTCAAGCTGAGAAAAGAGGATGATCGCAAGGCTGCCATTGGGTTCCTCGAAACCCTGAAGTAGCAGGAAAACAGGTAGTCAGATCGTGCGGGGTATTCCCCGCAGAGGTTGCGCCCCCTCCTCCATATCGGAGGAGGGGCGTATTTTTTTGCGCATTCCATAAAAAAGAATTAAATTCCACCAGACCAAGCCGTTCAGAAATTTTACCGATAACAAAATTGGACAGGCCACAGCCATGGACATCAAGGATTACATCCGTTCGATTCCCGACTTTCCCAAGCCGGGTATTCTTTTTTACGATATATCGACCCTGCTATCGCACGAAGATGCCTGGCAGGTTGCCATGGGGCGGATGACCAAGGCGGTCCGCAAACAACAGCCGGATATACTTGCCGGTATCGAATCGCGCGGCTTTCTGGTGGCGGCCCCGCTGGCGCTGAAGCTGGGATGCGGTTTTGTCATGGTCCGCAAGAAAGGAAAGCTTCCGGGCCGTACGGTCTCTTACGAATACGATCTGGAATACGGCTCGGATACCATAGAAATACAGGCCGATGCGGTGAAGCCGGGACAAAGGGTGGTAATACTCGACGATCTGCTGGCAACCGGCGGCACTATGGCGGCTTCGGCCGAACTGTTCAAGAAGGTCGGGGCGGAAGTGGTCGGCGCGGCATGTATAATAGAGCTGTTGTTTCTTAACGGCAGATCAAAACTGGACGTACCATTTAACGCACTAGTCGGCTACGACGAATAAAGGTATCCTTCCCCTCTTGAAGTAGGAGCCCGCAGATGTCCAGAGGTCACGGACCTCGCTCGATAGCCGCTTCGGTGGCCAAGCTGACCAAGCCTTTTTTTGCCCGGCGGGGGTTCGCCGACGGCGCAATAGTAGGCGACTGGGCGG
This sequence comes from uncultured Hyphomicrobiales bacterium, assembly GCA_964511465.1. Taxonomy (GTDB): domain Bacteria; phylum Pseudomonadota; class Alphaproteobacteria; order Rhodospirillales; family 2-02-FULL-58-16; genus JAZFTA01. The sequence continues at coordinate 7,464 of CAZEFJ010000018.1, read as the reverse complement.
CCATAATAGGCCCTGATCTGGCGGCTCACAGCATGCCGGAAAAGATCGTTTTCGCACCCTCTAGCCGGGACAACGGAACCCTTCACCTGCGTATCGACAGCGGCAGCTTTGCGGTTGAGCTGCAACATCTGGAACCTGTTCTGATTGAACGTATCAACGCCTATTTCGGATATCGGGCCGTAAGCAGGGTTAGGATATCCCAGGGACCGGCATACCCCAGGCTGGGGGCCGCGGGCAAAAACGTTAATGTCCGGCTCCCGGAGCGGCGCGAACTTGGCCCGGATGAAGAAAAAAAACTGGCGGCCCAGTTGGTGGGGATAGATGATCCCGAGCTTCGCAAGGCTCTTGAAAGCATCGGACGCTCACTGGCAATCCGCGAAAGCAAAGAGGCTTAGATAATTTAACGATACAGGCCTGTTTGAACGCTTGAGGATTGGTAAAGTCACCTATATATTAACCCACATATTGTGTTTGGAGTAAAACTTTTGACCATATATGCGTATGTTTTAGTTTTTGTTGCATCAATCCTTGTCCCCGGCCCGGCTTTTGCCGACGGCCCCGTCTACGATGCCGTCATGGGCAGTGCCGATGCGCCGGTAACGATGATCGAATATGCCTCTCTCAGCTGCCCCCACTGTGCCAAATTTCATAAGGAAACCCTGCCCAAGATAAAAAAGGAATATATCGACACCGGCAAGGTCAAGCTGATCTACCGCGACTTCCCGTTTGGTTCCCTGGCGATGGCCGGGGCGATGGTGGCGCGCTGCGCCGGCCCGAAAAAATTCTTCGGAATGATAGATATACTGTTCCGTAAGCGAAAAGACTGGTTCAACAACGGCAACCCCCTGGTCAACCTCAAGCGCATCGCCAAATTCGGAGGGATGAGCGGAGAAGAGGTTGATAAATGTCTGAGGGAAGAAGACCTGTTGGCCGCCATACAAAGGCGCCAGCTTGAAGCGGAAGACAAATACGGCGTCAATTCAACGCCGACGTTTCTGATCAACGGAACCAAGATAGAAGGGGCTAAACCTTTTGAGGTTTTCAGGGACGTTATCGACAAGGCCTTATTGAAGAAAAATAAATAGGGCTGTGACGGAAGCGGAAAAAAAATCTGGGGTGTTGCGGTTCGACAAGTTGCGACTGTCCGGTTTCAAGTCCTTTGTCGAACCGACCACCCTGGTTATCCGTTCCGGACTGACCGGTATCGTTGGCCCTAACGGCTGCGGCAAATCCAATCTTGTCGAGGCCCTTAGGTGGGTAATGGGAGAGACCTCGCCGAAACAAATGCGCAGCAGCGAAATGGACGATGTCATTTTCAATGGCACCGCTTCCCGGCCGCCGCGCAATATCGCCGAGATCATTCTTAGTCTGGACAATTCGGACCGGGTCGCACCGTCCCGGTTCAACGATTCCGACGAAATAGACATAAGCCGCCGTATAGAGCGTGAAAAGGGCTCCCTTTACAGGGTCAACGGCAAGGAAACCAGGGCCCGGGATGTCCAGCTGCTGTTTGCCGACGCCTCTACCGGGGCGCGCTCTACGGCAATGGTCAGCCAGGGGCGGATAAGCGCCTTGATCGCCGCCAGGCCGGTTGACCGCCGGACCATACTGGAAGAGGCGGCCGGTATTACCGGGTTGCATTCTCGCCGTCATGAGGCGGAGTTGCGGCTGCGCGGCGCCGAAACTAACCTTGAACGCCTGGATGATATTCTGGTCACCCTTGACGTTCAGCTTCAAAGTCTGAAAAAGCAGAGTCGTCAGGCGGCACGCTACCGCAACCTGTCCGGCCATGTCCGCCGCGCCGAGGCAACTTTCTTTTACCTGCGCTGGCTGAAAGCCGAGGCGGAATTCAACGGCTTCAGGGAAAACCTTGAAAAAGCGGAAGCCGAGGTCATGGAACTTACCCGTTCCGCCGGGCGTGCCGCCACCGCTCAGGCCGAGGCGGCCGCCGGATTGCCTGAATTACGCCGCGTCGAGGTGGAAAAGGCGGCCCAACTGCAACGCCTTGTTGTGGCCCGCGAAAGCCTGGATTCGGAAGAACAGGGGATAAAATCGACAACCGAACAATGCCGACTTCGCCTCGATCAGACAGGCAGTGACAGCGAACGTGAAAGGTCTCTGTTAAACGACGCAAAGTCAGCGATAGAGGTGCTCGATAAAGAACTGGCAGAGATCAAAACCGCGGCACAAAACGAGGCCTCAGCCGCCGCCGAGTCGCTGGCCAGACTTTCCGCCGCAAACGAAGCCGTCAATAAACAGGAAACTCTGCTTGCGGAAATAACCGGACGCGCCGCCGATGACGAAGCCCGTCGGGAAAGTCTGTCACGGACCCTTGAAGACCTGCGCAATCGTCAACGCCGTCTCATTGATCGTAGTCGGGAAATAGACGGCCAACTGGCCGACCTTAAATCCCGGGCGGTGGATTCGGAGGCTATGGAAAAAGCGGAATTGGCACTGGCGGCGGTGCGCTCGGAACTTGAAGACACCCGGACCAAGGCCCAGGCCGCGGAAAATGCCCGCGCCGAACACAGCGAAGCGGTCAGTCTGGCGGTTTCCGATTTACATCAAAAACAGACCATCCTTAGCGGGCTGGAGGCCGAGGAACGGGCCTTGGCCGAACTGCTGGAAGCCGGAGAGCTGGAACAGTGGCCGGCACTGATCGATTCGGTGTCCGTCGAACCTGGATACGAGGCGGCGTTGGGGGCGGCGCTGGGGGACGATCTTTCAGCTGCTATCGATGACGGGGCGCCGGTTTGCTGGCGGGCTCTGGCGCCATTGCCGCAAGCGCCCGATCTACCCGACGGGGTTGAGCCGCTAAGCCGCTATGTCACCGGACCCAAGGCGCTTTCCCGGCGTCTTCGGCAGGTTGGCGTCGTCGCAAGCCAGGAGCAAGGATATGGTTGCTGCGAAAACCTTGCCCAGGGACAGCGGCTGGTCAGTACCGGTGGCGGCCTGTGGCGCTGGGACGGCTACACCGTTGCCGACGGTGCCGCAACTTCTGCGACCGCCCGACTTGAGCAGAAGAATCGCCTTAAAGAGGTGCGTGAGCGGATATTGTCTGCCCGTACCGCCGCCGGGGCATCTGCTGCCAATGCCGAAAAAGCACGCCAAGCCGCCGCCAATGCGGTGGAAAATGAAAAGAATTTGCGTCAATCCCTGCAAGCGGCCGATACATCGTATGCAAGGATCCGCGAATCTCACTCTGAAATAAGGGAAAAGGCTGCCGCCCATGCTTCACGTCTGGCGGCATTGACAAGTGCTGCCGGGGATGTAGAAGCGGATATTGAAGAAACAAAATCACAGATCGCAAAGATAGAACAAAGTCTTGGTTCGCTGCCGGATTCGCGGCTTGTCGGCGATGAGATAGCAAAACACCGCACCATGCTTGCAAAACACCGCGCCGTGCAATTGGAATGTCAGACCGCCGATGATTTGTTGAAGCGCGGCAGCCAAACCCGCAGCCGTCGCAATGATGACATTGCCCGCGAATTGAATTCCTGGAACCGGCGCGCTATTGAGGCAGGCAACCAGCTACGTCAACTGGAACAGCGTCGCCAGTCGCTTAATCTTGAATACGACCGCCTTTCCGCCGCACCGGAAGAAATCGCGGCAAAACGCCGAACCCTGTTGGATAAAATTGAGGCATCGGAAAAGAATCGCAACGAAGCTGCCGACCGGCTGGCTGAGTCTGAAAACAGACTTGCCGATGCCGAGCGCTGTTTGAGGACCGCCGAAAGTAATCTTGCCCTTGCCCGCGAACAAAGGGTCCGGGCCGAGGGCGAACAACTTCAGGGCCAGCAGGCAATTGATGAACTGCTTGAACGGATCAGCGAGAAGCTTGGCTGTACTCCCGATCAGTTGTTCGAGGCGTCCGGCCTCAAAGACGATGGGGACTTGCCGGAACTGGAAGCCGTCGAACGCAAGATGGATCGTTTGCAACGCGAACGGGAAACCATGGGGCCGGTAAACCTGAGGGCCGAGCAGGAAACCAATGAAATCACCGAGCAGGTCGAAACCCTGGTCAACGAGCGCGATGACTTGACTAAGGCAATAGAAAAACTGCGGCGTGGCATAGGCGAGCTTAACCGCGAAGGACGGCAACGCCTGCTGGCTTCCTTCGGCGAAGTAGACCGTCATTTCCAGGAGCTGTTCGCCCGTCTTTTCGGCGGCGGCCGGGCGCATCTTAAACTTACCGATTCCGATGATCCCCTGGAAGCGGGCCTCGAAATAATGGCCAGCCCGCCGGGCAAAAGACTCCAGTCCCTGTCTTTGCTGTCGGGCGGTGAACAGGCGCTTACCGCCCTGGCGCTGCTGTTTGGCGTATTCCTGACAAATCCGGCGCCTATATGCGTCCTTGACGAGGTTGACGCACCGCTGGACGATGCCAATGTGGACCGCTTCTGCTCTATGCTATCTGAAATAGCCGAGGCCGGTGGGACCAGGTTTATGGTAATAACCCACCACCGTATGACTATGGCGCGGATGGACCGGCTTTACGGGGTAACCATGTCCGAACGTGGTATATCTCAGCTGGTATCGGTTGACCTGCAATGCGCCGAAGCATTAAAAGATGTTGGCTAGATAATGTAATAATCAGCAATATCAGTACGTTAGCTAGTCACCTTTCGTTCTTGACAGGTTGATTGGCGGACATTATCGTCCGACCGTAAATTGGCTTTAACTCTTCCAAACGGGGCGTTTCGGGTACGACTTCCACAATAGTCAGGGGCTTGTCGTTTTGTCTTGTTTTGAGACAGGACGTGAATAAGCTCCTAAGTGTATGAATTAGAGGGTGTTTAACGTTTCAATTTGAAACGGTCACACTCCGGGGCGAGGCTTGTTTGCCATTGGGAAAGCCTGATTCGCTGAAGGAACTGGATAAGCGCCTGCATGATGCCAAGGTAGAGCGTCATCGGGACAGGGCGGGTTTGCCGGGTCGGTTGGCAGGAAGTAATATGACCGGCTTCGGTATGGCCTTTCGGGTCGGCGCCGAGCTGGTTTCGGCCTTGATTGTCGGCGTCGGTATCGGCTACATGCTGGACAACTGGCTGGATACTGCGCCATGGTTACTGATAGTGTTCTTTTTTATCGGTGCGGGTGCCGGAATATTGAATGTTTACCGGGCCGCAGATGGTCTTGTTGGCGATGGGATGGAAATAGACGATTATCCGTGTGATGATGACAAAAAGGACTCCTGAGCGGGGAGTTGGACAAGCTAGCAGACAAGTATAAAATTAAACTTGGTAATGAAATTAAGTTTGGGAATGACGTGGAAAGCCCTCTAGAACAGTTTGCAGTTTATACCCTGGTGCCGATAAAAATTGGTGGCATTGACGCATCGTTTACCAACGCCGGTATGTTCATGGTGCTGTCGACGATAGCGGTCACCTTGTTCCTTACTCTTTCGATGCGGGGACGGGCGCTGGTTCCGGGGCGTTGGCAGTCGATGGCGGAACTGAGTTACGAGTTTATCGCCGGAATGCTCCGCGAAAACGTCGGGGTCGAGGGGCGGAGGTATTTCCCCTTTGTATTCTCGCTGTTCATGTTTGTCCTGTTCGCCAACCTTATCGGGCTTGTTCCCTATAGTTTTACCGTCACCAGCCATATAGTGGTTACCTTTGCGATGGCCGCTTTCGTCTTTCTCGGGGTCACCGTGATCGGCATAGCCCGGCACGGGCTGCGGTTTTTGAAACTGTTTGTGCCGTCGGGTGTGCCGATGGTAATGATTCCTGTTCTGGTTCCCATTGAGGTAATCTCCTATCTGTCAAGGCCGTTCAGTCTGGCGATAAGGCTGTTCGCCAACATGATGGCTGGGCATACCATGCTGAAGGTATTTGCCGGTTTCATCGTACCGCTCGGATTTTTTGCCGGATGGGCACCGCTTGGCGTAGACGTGGCGCTTACCGCCTTCGAACTGCTGGTCGCCTTTCTTCAAGCCTATGTTTTCACCATACTTACCTGTCTCTATTTGAACGACGCTATTCACTTGCACTAAGATAACCAACTTAATTTTTAACCGAGGAAAAAGAACATGGAACTTGATGCCGCTAAAATGATTGGTGCCGGTCTCGCCGTGATTGGAGTGGGGGGCGTTGGCGCCGGTATAGGCAACATCTTTTCATCCCTTATCAGTTCAATAGCCCGCAACCCGGCTGCCCGCGGTCAGGTTTTCGGCCTGGCGATGCTTGGCTTTGCCCTGGTCGAGGCTGTCGCGTTGTATGCCCTGCTTATCTCTTTCCTGATCCTGTTTACCTAGTGATGAAGCCGTCTCTACGGGGCATTCCGTGGTATAATATGTCTCTATCTGTGGGGGCCGCCGCATTGGCCGCGGCGCCTGGTTCTGCTTGGGCCGAGGGTGGTCTGCCTCAGCTTGATGTAAGCACGTTTGAGCCGCAGATAATCTGGCTGGTAATTGCCTTTGTCTCGCTTTATCTGCTTATGGCAAGAGTTGCCCTGCCCCGGATTTCCCAGGTTATCGACGAGCGCCAGCATAAGATCGACGAAAGCCTGAAAAAGGCCGAGACGATCCGGGACGAAGCCGAAACCACGCTTGAAGCATATGAAAAATCGCTAAGTGAGGCGAGGCTCAAGGCCCATGACCTGCTCCATGAATCCCATGAGCAGATTATCGCCGAGGCGGCAAAGCGTCAGGAAAGTCTGAGCCAGCGTCTGAATAAGGAAATTGCCGCGGCAGAGGCAACCATAGCCGAGGCCAGAAACAGGGCATTGGCGACTATCCGCGGGATGACGCTGGAGGTTACCCGAACCGCGATTAAACGCCTGTCCGGTCTTGATCTAAGCGAAAAAGAGGCCGCACCGACAGTCGATGCCGCAATCAAGGAGCATGGACTATGACTGTTGCACTGGCTGCCGAGGCAGCGGCCGAAGGAGTGGAACACGCCGAGGCCTTCTATAACGGATCAGAATTCTGGGTTCTGGTGGCCTTTGTTATCGTCATATTGGCGGTCGGCAAAAAGCTTTTCACGATGGTTACCGTTGCCCTTGATAAGCGCACCGAGACAATTTCAAACCAGATTGAACAAGCCACCAGGCTGCGCGAAGAGGCCCACGATCTGCTGTCCAACTATCAGCACAAGCAGCGCGACGCGATAAAAGAGGGAGAGAGCATAATCGAGCGGGCCAGGGCCGAGGCCGACCGCCTCGCCGTCGAGGCCGCCAAGGATCTGGAAAAAGCCCTCAAGCGGCGTGAAGCGCAGGCGATGGAGCGGATTTCCCAAGCCGAAGACAAGGCGATGAAAGATATCCGCAACATGACCGTCAGTCTGGCAATCGACGCATCCCGTCGACTGCTTGGCGAAAATGTTACCGGTGAAAAAGCCGATGCCATGATTGACCAGGCCATCCGGGAGCTTCCGGAAAAGCTTGGCTGACGTATAGGCCGCCGGACAGCTCTAGATCATTTCCGAGAAATTCTGAACCGCTCTCATTCTTTTTACCGCTCAC
>CAZEFJ010000017.1:0-21809 GCA_964511465.1 uncultured Hyphomicrobiales bacterium | reverse complement strand
CAATTACGCAAAAAGATGGGCAATTACGCAAAAAGATGGGCAATTACACAAAATATGGGCTTTGCAGAATAAACATGGAGTATATGGCGACCCTGATTGAATTTTATATGAAAAAGCCCGACCCCGTCGGCCTTATCACTCAAACAAGGCCGCCATACACATCAAACGGTTAACCATATCAAACGGTCAACACAAAATGCTGATAATCCGACAGGACCGGATAGCTGGAATTCTAGAACAGTCCGTAGGACAGGGAACCAAAAGCCAACAAAACGAACAAAATAAGTATTACCGCAGGATTCATAGCATACCCCCATTCTTTACAATCATGACTAATCTTGTCGAATATATATGTAAAAAATGATGAGGTCAAGAAAGCCATGCTTCAAAAAAAACCTGCCTGCTGGCAAAAGAACGGGGCGAAATCATGGTTTTATTGACCGGTCTTTTAACTCGCACAGCACCTTGGGCAGCATTTCGGAAATATCCTCGGCGATAAGCCCAGGCCCGAAGGCATCGCCGCAGGCACTATGCAGCCAGGCCGCCGCCGCCGCCGCATCGAAGGCACCCATTCCCTGGGCGATAAGACCCGCCGCGAGACCGGCAAGAACATCACCAGTCCCCGCTGTCGATAACCAGCAGGAGGATGATTTGTTGATGATGGCGCGGCCATCTGGGGCTGCGATAACCGTATCGTATCCTTTCAGCAAAACCACGGCACCACTTATACGCGCGGCCGTTCGTACCCGTATCAACTTGTCACCACCGCCCGGAAACAGGCGGGGAAACTCACCCTCATGGGGTGTGAGCAGACATCTGCAATCAGTCAGGGCGGCAATTAAGTCGAACAATTCACCGGGATCGTCCCTGAACACGGTCAGGGCGTCGGCATCCAGAACCACCGACTTTTGGGCCTTGAGCGAGGCCACTACCCGGCGACGGGTAACATCTGAAATGCCAGCCCCTGGGCCTAAAAGCACAGTGTTCTTGCGCTTATCAGAGAGAATTTTATCAAACGCCGGATCGTCGTCTACGGCTGAAAACAATGTTCCCGGCATTCCTCCGGCGTAAATCGAAAATGTTTGCGGTGGTGCGGCTATGCTAACCAGCCCGGCTCCCACCCTTCTCGCCGCCAGTGAAGCCAGGCGTGCCGCGCCGGTCATCTTCGGGCCACCAAGCACTACCGCGTGGCCCCTGCCGTACTTGTTTGTTGCAGGTTCAGGCCATGGATACCTGCAACTCCACAACCGGGGGCTGTTGACAAACGTAGCCGGGGAAATACCGTCAAGAACCGACGCTGGAATGCCGATATCGCGCACCACCACCTCACCCGACAGTTCTGAGCCGGGAAGAAGCAAATGTCCCGGCTTGGCCCTGAAGAAGGTAACCGTCAGGTTGGCTCGCACCGCGGAGCCGATAATTTGCCCGCTGTCGCCGTCTATGCCGCTTGGCATATCGACGGCAACACAACTCATCTTTCCGCCAAGAACTTTTTCATTGATCAGGTCTGCCAGCTTCCCCGCCTGCCCCTCCAGCGGCCTCGACAATCCGGCACCAAACATAGCATCGACAACCAGGCCGACGTCTTCCATTATCCAACTGTTCTGGTTATGTATTTTTCCCTTCCAGCGTTTTGCGTTTATCGCCGCATCACCCCCAAGTGCATCCGCATTACCCAGCAAAAGCAGGCTTACCGGCCAGCCGTCGCGCTCAAGCAGCCGGGCCACGACAAAGCCGTCACCGCCGTTGTTTCCGGGGCCGCAAAGAATGGTTACCGGCTGCCTTGTCCAACGTTCTTTAATTTCCCTGGCAACGGCGCTTCCCGCCGCCTCCATAAGGTCGATCGAGGCGATACCCAGTTCACAGGCGGCGGCATCGGCCATATACATTTCATTTACCGACAAAACACAATCACTGTTCATGGCATCTATCATTACCGCCTCCCTCGAAAGCCGTTGCCGGAAATATAATAAAGATATATGAGGCTGATATGGTTAAAATATTATCCAAACAGATGACAAGATGGTAGCCAGGACGCTGGTGATGGGGGCCGGGGTAATCGGCGTTACCAGCGCCTACTATCTTGCCCGCTCCGGCCATGAGGTGACTGTGCTGGAGCGCCGCGATGGTCCGGGGCTAGAAACCAGTTTCGCCAATGGTGGCCAGATTTCGGCCAGTCATTCAGAACCGTGGGCAAATCCTGCGGCCCCCCTGAAAGCCCTTAAATGGATGGGACGGGAGGATTCCCCCCTGCTTTTCCACCTCCGCACCGACCCGGCGCTATGGGCGTGGGTTATGCGTTTCCTGATTAATTGCACTTCACGCAGGACCACAATCAATACCGAGAGAACCCTTCGCGTCGCCCTTTACAGCCGCTTGGTATTGGCTGAACTAAGGGATGAAACCGGGATCGAATATGACAAGCGTTGTCAGGGGATCATTCACATATACCGAGATTCCAGAGAATTTGAGCGGGCCTTGTCCGAGGCCGAGTTTATGAGCCGCCTGGGATGCACCAGACGCGGCCTGGACCCCCGGGAATGCGTTTCCCTTGAACCGGCCCTGGCGGCTGCGTCCGAGGTCCTGGTCGGTGGTACTTTCAGCCCCGACGACGAAAGCGGAGATGCCCATAAATTCACCCGCCGCCTGGCCGAAATATGTACTTCTATGGGAGTCGAATTCCGTTACCAGGTAAATATAAAAAATATCCTGCACCAGGGAAGGCGGATAGTTGGAATAGAAACCAGTGACGGGGTGCTGAGGGCGGATAACTACGTTGTCGCCATGGGCAGTTACAGCCCGGTTGTAGTAAGGCCATTGGGAATAACCCTTCCGGTTTATCCGTCCAAGGGATATTCAATTACCATACCTGTAGATAATCCCGAAAAGGCCCCCCTGATCAGCATCACCGACGACGAGAGAAAACTGGTTTTTAGCCGTCTTGGTGAGAAGTTGAGGGTGGCGGGAACGGCGGAGTTCGCCGGTTACGACACCAGGCTGAACAAAAAACGCGCCCGGTCCGTCATGAACGGGGCTTTTGATCTTTTTCCCGGTTGCGGGGAACCATCCAGGGCCGAATACTGGACCGGGCTGCGTCCGACAACCCCGGACAGCGTGCCGGTGATAGGCCCCACCAAATATTCCAACCTTACCCTGAACACCGGCCATGGCACCCTTGGCTGGACCATGGCATGCGGGTCCGGGCGTATCGTTGCCGACCTGCTGAACGGCATTGATCCTGAAATAAATATGGAAGGCCTGAGCGTGGAACGATTCTCCAGGAGCTTATAGGCTTGTACTTTTTATCTACTAGTGGATAACCCGTTCGGCAGGGAAGCGAATTCTAACCGTGGTTCCCTTGCCCTGTTCACTTTTAAATTCAAACACACCGTTGTGTATTTCAGTTAACTCCTTGACCAACGGCACACCCAGGCCGGTGCCTTTGTGTTTGCGGGCAAGGATGTTGTCCAACTGGCCAAACGGCATGAACACCTTGTCCAGATCACCCTCTGCGACCCCTATTCCATTGTCGGACACGGACATGATTAATTCGCCGCTGTCGGCAAGTTCCGCCCGCACCGCGACATGTCCGTTATCGGGGGTGAATTTAATCGAATTGGATAACAGATTAAAAAGCATTTGCTTGACCATTCTCTTATCCGCACGCAAATAGGGCAGACCGTCGATAATTTCGTTTCTCATATCGACATTGGCTTTGGCCGCACGCTCTCGCATAAGGTTCATGCTTCCCTCAACCAGATTTGCAATGTCGACCGTATCCTCATTCAGTTCCAGCTTTCCCGCCTCTACCTTGGACAGGTCAAGAACATCATTTATAAGCGATAACAGATGCTTGCCGCTATCCTGGATGTCTTTTGTATATTCCTCGTAATGGGGGTTTTCGATTGGACCGAATACCCTGTTCGTAATCATTTCCGAAAACCCGATTATGGCGTTAAGAGGAGTTCTAAGCTCATGGCTCATTGATGCCAAAAACGCCGATTTCGCCATGTTGGCCTGTTCCGCCCGATCGCGGGCAATTATCAGTTCCTCGGCCAGCCCGGCCATCTCCGCGCTCTGCGCTTCCAGCCGTGTCTTGGTCTCCTGAAGCTCAAGAACATGAAGTTTCAGATCCTCCTCGCTCTCCTTAAGTGATACGGTCCTTTCCTCAACCATCTTTTCAAGATTGTTGGCCAGTTCACTGGTCGCCATATCGGCGCGGTTACGGGCCTTGATATATGGCCTTATGACAAAGAAAAAGATTAAAGGCGAGGTGACAAGCACAAGAAACGAAGAGTCGATAATAATTTTGATCAAATTATTATCGATGTGCGGTGCGGCGTAAAAACTGGCCATTATCAAGCCTTCCGAGAAGAACACGATAAGGGATATTTTCGCTATTATATAAATCGGCTTCATGAACACTGTTCCGGCGCATAGATGCGGCCCGAAAAATATATCCGATTCAGTTTAAAAGCTGGCGCCACGACAATGTGCGCACTCACAACCCCCCAAGGTATTACCGACTCGACCGTCCACAAATTATCAAGTGATTGTGAAATATAATACACTATTGTTATTATTCCTTATGGGGTATCACCACTCACCATTGTATAACATTATTTGGCTTAACAGGCAAACTGTCTGTCGTATTGGTATAGAATTTTACTACGCTGTTTTCACCTGTCCGGCAGAGTCAGTGCAAAGCCCTTTCTGCCGTAGCCGTGTTTCGAATCGTGGACCCGAATGGTCACGGTTTTGATCCCGGGCGGTATCCTTACTCCCGACAGGCTGCGGGTAAAAGGCTGCTCGTCCACATGGGGGTGCAGTAACACCCTCAGCCCCAGCACACTGTCTCCGGGGCCAATAATTTCCCAGCGGTCGGCGTAATGCTTCCAGCCCTCGTCGGCATGGCGCACGGTAACCGAAAAACTGTAGCCGCCAATACCGGCACTGGCTTTTGCTCCGACAATTTCCGGCTCACCGGCCAATGCCGGAACGATAAAAAGAAAAACCAGCACGAATGCCGGACCAAAGCGGTTTAATGAGAGCCTTTTAAGTAGAAGAAAGCACTTGACCGGAAAATAATTAGTGTTCATGATATGTTCCTATTTGAGATGTTGGAATATATTGAACGGAAACGACGATTATGGACAAGACAACCTTTATAAAGGATTTCACCGCACTTGGTCTGCTTATGATTGCCGGGTATTTCTGGTTGGGATTTGTATACTGAATTGTTGCACAATATATTGTAGGGTCCAATTTGAAAAATACCCTATGATGCTTGCCAACAATAAAAACGGTTTCTAGTATGCGCCTGTCATGAGTGATCTTTTCCAACATGCCGAAGCCAGACGGTCCGGTCCGCCAGCCAGGCCGCAACCCAAGGTCAAGGCAGCGTCACCGAATAAAAAACATTCGGCCGGTAACGAGGGATATTCGGCCAGGGACATCGAGGTTCTCGAAGGTCTTGAGCCGGTTCGGCGACGTCCGGGGATGTTCATCGGTGGCACCGACGAAGCCGCGTTGCATCATCTTGTAGCCGAGGTTCTCGACAATTCGATGGACGAAGCGGTGGCCGGTCACGCCAGCCGCATCTCGATCAGTCTCAACCCAGATCACTCGATAACCATAACCGATAACGGTCGTGGCATCCCCGTCGACGCCCACCCAAAGTTCAAGAACAAATCGGCCCTGGAAGTGATAATGACGACGCTCCATTCGGGCGGCAAGTTCTCGGGAAAGGCTTATCAGACGGCTGGCGGACTGCACGGGGTAGGCATTTCGGTGGTCAACGCATTATCCGAAAGTCTCACCGTCGAAGTTGTCCGCGACGGTAATCTTTTTTCGCAAAGCTACCGGCGAGGCAACCCCGCGGGAGGGCTGAAAGAACATGGCCCGACAAAAAACCGCCGTGGCACGACTGTAACTTTTATTGCCGATTCGGAAATTTTTGACAAATCGGTGCATTTTTGCCCTGCCATTCTTTACCGGATGACGCGGTCCAAGGCCTATCTGTTCCGTGGCGTCGAAATTCGCTGGTCCTGCGACGAAGCGCTGCTTGGCGATAGCAAGGATATTCCGACAAACGAGACCTTTCACTTTCCCGGCGGGCTTGGTGATTTTATCAGCTCGTCGCTTGAAGGCCACCGGACGATAACCCCTGCCCCATTCACCGGCAGCGCCAAGCTTAACGGAAGCGGTGGCAATCTCGAATGGGCCCTGGCCTGGCCCGATAATGAAAAGGGTTTTTTCTATTCGTACTGTAATACCGTACCGACGCCCCAGGGCGGAACTCACGAGGCCGGTCTGCGGGCGGCTGTGACCAAGGGCCTCAAAGCCTATGGTGAGATGGTGAACAACAAGGCGGTAGCCAAGCTCAACGCCGATGACGTTATTGGTGGTGCCTGCGTCATGCTCTCGGTGTTTATCCCCGATCCCCAGTTTCAGGGCCAGACCAAAGACAAGTTGTCGACGGCGGGGACTGCCCGGCTGGTTGAAAATTCAATTCGCGACCATTTCGATCACTGGCTTTCCGGCGATACCGGCAGCGCGAATGCACTGCTGGAACGAAGCGTCGAGCGGGCCGGCGAACGTCTGCGTCTGCGTCAGGCGCGCGAGACCAAACGCGCCTCGGCGACCCGCAAGCTGCGACTGCCGGGAAAACTTACCGATTGCACCATGAAAACCTGCCAGGGAACCGAGATATTTCTGGTCGAAGGAGATTCCGCGGGGGGCTCGGCCAAGCAAGCCCGCGACCGAAGAAACCAGGCCATATTGCCTCTGCGCGGAAAGATACTTAATGTCGCCAGCGCCACCCGGGACAAGCTCCTCGCCAACAAGGAATTGGCCGACCTGATTGAGGCTTTGGGATGTTCCAGCGGCAATCAATACGATGAGAGCGCATTACGCTACGAAAGGGTCATAATCATGACCGACGCCGATGTCGATGGCGCGCATATAGCTTCATTGTTGATAACATTTTTCTTTAAGGAAATGCGCCAACTAATTGAAAGTGGCAATCTTTACCTTGCAATTCCTCCACTATACAGAATTACCAGGGGGGGCAAGACGATGTATGCCCGCGATGATGCCGACAAGGACAGACTGCTTAAAGAGGAGTTTTCCGGCAACTCCAAGGTCTATATCAGCCGCTTCAAGGGATTGGGTGAAATGCCCCCTGGACAGCTCAAGGAAACGACGATGGCGCCGGAGAAACGCACCCTTATCCGGGTGACCGTTCCCGCCGCCAACGACGAGGATGAGGTTGAAGATTGCGCCCGGCTGGTGGAAAGTTTGATGGGCAGGAAACCTGAACTGCGCCTGGCCTATATCCAGGAACACGCCCAACAGGTCCGGGATTTGGATATCTAGAGAGTAGGTTTAAATTATTATTTGGGCGTTTAGGATTAAGGGGAGCTGTTTTGCTCAAAGTCGTTGTCTTGAAAATAGATGAAATTTACGTACCGGCAGAGCGCCGCAAGGAACTCGACCCGCAAAAGGTCGAGGTAGTGGCCGAAAAAATTATGGAAGACGGGGACGAACAACCGATCCAGGTACGCCGGGGAAAGGACCGCTACGTCCTGGTCAAGGGAGTCCATCGTCTGGAAGCCCGCAAGGCACTTGGCGACGAGACCATTCAGGTATTTATCGTGGACGCCCGCCTGCATTAGAAACGACCGCCGGACTACCTTTAAGGCGTCAGGATCAACGCTTTATTATGCTCTATCCAATCCTGACTTTTCCATCACCAAGGAACCGGTAACCGAGGGACCGGTAACCGGGAAGATCAAGATTTCTGGGGGCCGGACCTTTGCGGATGCGCCCTGCGGTGTCGTACTCGGAACCATGGCAGGGGCAAAACCAGCCATCCCATTCGCCCCTTGGATCGCTGGCTTTCTGGCCCAGCGGAATGCAGCCAAGATGGGTGCAGATGCCGATTACAATCAACCATTCGGGATTTTCCACCCTCTCGGCATCGGTCTGGACATCCCGCAGCTTCGCCTTGTCGTCGGCCGTTGCCTCTTCGATTCGTTTGCTTGGCCGGTGATCTATGAATATCGGTTTGCCGCGCCAAACCACGGTAATCCGCTGGCCAAGCTCGATCGGGGAAAGATCTACATCTACCGAAGACAGGGCGAGAACATCGGCCGACGGGTTCATGCTGTCGATAAACGGCCAAACCGCAATGGCAGTGCCGACGGCCGCCATGGTTCCGCTGGCCAGTATCAGGAAATCGCGGCGGCTGTCACCGTCGCCCGGGGATGGTGGCATTGTGTTTGTTTCTGCTGACATTGGCCAAGGCTCCTCCGGTGTTCAAGGTTCCCAACGAAAAAATACCTGAACAAACCGGAGGCCGCAGCCTGTCTATGGGGGAACCTTTGATTAAAGGTGTTTTCCTAAGGGGGAAGGAAACATCGTTAGATCATACGAACCGGGCCACGGCCTCCACTTGGAGAGCCCTTGCACAGGGGAAACAAGAAGGCTCTCAATTGCTTGCGTGGGTATATTAAAGCGTAAGTCTGTTACCGAAGTTTGTCCGCCCACCACTAATTTGTGACAATCTTTGACAACTTATGAAACTTTATGGAGAACTCGCGATTCGGGAAAATGGGCCGACACTTTGGTTCCTTCTCCCAGGATGCTGGAAAGATTAAACTGCCCGCCATGGCATTCGATGAATTTTTTCGCCAGCGGCAGGCCAAGACCGGTTCCCTCCCTTTTCCCCGATATAGAGTTACCAGCCTGGCCGAAAGGCTCTAGAACCTTTGGAATATCCTCCGGCGATATCCCAACGCCGTTGTCTTCGACGACCAGATCAATGCCTCCGTCGTCGTTGAGCGATGCACGGATGGTTATCGCGCCACCCCGGGGAGTGAACTTCATCGCGTTGGAGAGAAAATTAAGCAACGTTTGCAATAACAGGCGCTCGTCACAGAACAAGGCAGGTAGTTCATCCTCAATCTCGACATACAGGCGCAGATTCTTTTTTCTTGCTCTGTCACTCGTCATGCGGAGCCCCGTATTGACGATATTTTCCACCATCACCGCTTCCTCATGTATATCCAGCTTTCCGGCCTCCGCCTTGGATATGTCGAGGATGTCGTTTATCAGTGACAGCAGGAGTCTGCCGCTGTCGTGGATGTCCTGGGCGTATTCCTGGTATTTTTCGACCCCTACGGGGCCGAAATGCTGCCCCGCTATGATCTCGGAGAAGCCGTTGATGGCGTTCAGGGGGGTGCGTATTTCATGACTCATCGAGGCCAGAAATTCGGACTTCGATCGGCTCGCGCTTTCCGCCCTTACCATGGCTTTTCCAAGAACGTCCCGCTGCCTTCGCCGATAGTCGATATTGCGAAAGACCAGAATACCCCCCACACCGCTGATGGATACCAGAACAAGAATCAACCCGCCAATGGCAAGGTTGCCGATTTTCCTGACATGAGCAGCCCGGGAAGTGACATCGAGATAGACTTCAAAGGCGCCCTTGAAAACGCGGCCTGCCATGAAAGGTACATAGGCTCTGGCAATAATCTTTGTCTTGCCGTTTGCTGTGTCTGGTTCATCTACGATTACGTGGGATTGTCCGTTGCGGACGACATCCCTGAAATATGCAAATTTATTGATCTTTCCTACATCCTTGGGGGACGAAGCGGCAACCACTCTGGACTCTGAATTGTAGACTTTGTGCCTGACTATCCCACCAATTTCCGTAGCCAGCCGGAATAACGGAAGGTCATGATCGGAATGCTGGCCTGTAGCGAGAAGCTTTTCAACATTATCCAGATTGTTTAGCAGCGACCGGTTCCACTGAAGGGCAATCTCCAGCGATTCCTTTCGCAGCAGGACGGCTTCTGATTTTCGGATCCCCAACCAGCCAAGAACGAACGATCCCGCTATAACCGCTGCCAATAAATACAGGAGACCGAAATCATTGCGTCCATACAGCTCACGGAGCATTTCTTCGGCTTGCCAAACCTGGCCATAAAGCAAAACCAATCAATATCAGCCCAACCGCCAGCATCGGCGAGGACAGCCATTGTCCCATGGTGGTTCCGCCAAGAAGAAATCCGATATAGCTGTCTGGCTGGCGGAACAACTCGGCGGTCATGCGGGCCACCGAGTATCCTACCAGGAACACTCCGCTGAGAATTCCCGGACGGTTTCGCACCGCTTTCCAGCGCCATAGAAAATGAAGCAGGGCAAACAGAACAAGCCCTTCCAGCAGCGATTCGTAGAGCTGGCTGGGGTGGCGTGGATAGGGCCCGCCTCTGGGAAAAATCACGCCCCATGGGACATCCGTCACCCTGCCGAACAGCTCTCCGTTGATGAAGTTGGCGATACGCCCCAGGAACAATCCGATAGGCGCGGCACAGACCACGATATCGGCAAACGGCAATATCCGCAGGCCCCTTTTCCGGACGAATAGAAAGCCCGCCACGATGACCCCCAGAAGCCCCCCGTGGAATGACATGCCGCCATGCCACACCATGAAAATTTCGAGAGGATTATCCATGTAATAGCCGAACTTGTAGAACAGCACATAGCCCAGCCGTCCGCCAAGAATCACTCCCAGTACGGCCCATGTCAGGAAATCATCTATGTCGATCTTGCTGGCCACCTCCGGCGGGTGTTTGGCAAGCCAGATCATGTAACGCCAGCCTGCCAGCAGCCCGACGATATAGGCCAGCGAATACCACCGTATGGCAAGCGGGCCTAAATGAATAAGAATCGGGTCAATATTGGGAAAAGGGATAACTTGGTTCCTTTCTTCAAATTCTAATAGCTGCCGAAATCATTATTTATTTCCGACAAAGACCATCTGATGCGCCCGACCGGTGATCGGAATTTCTTTTCTCACCTCAAGGCTTTTGCTGTCGACAACCCAGATTTTCGCCTTCGCCATGCTTGAAACGTAAAGTTTGCCCGAGCCCTTGATTGCGGTAACGTGAAACGGGGCCGGGGCAAGGGTGGCAACTCGCTTTTCTCCACTATCCAGATTAATCGAAATCAGGCGACCGCCTCCCATGTCGCTTGCCGCCAGTTTTTTTCCGTTATCGAATATGGCAATTCCGTGCAAACTGCCGCCAACCTTGAAGGTTTTAGCCAGAGTGCCCGTTTCAAGCGAGACGGCTGAGATCGTTCCGAGGTAGCCGTTGTTGAGATAAAGGGTCTTTCCGTCCGGCGACAGGACCATATGTCCAGGGTCTTCGCCAACAACTATATTTCTTTTGACGGTCCAGTTCTTTACATCAATCTCACTGACAGTTTCCCCACCCGAATTGCTTACATAGACCCTGCTGCCGTCCCGGCTGACAACGATGTAGTTTGGAGAGGAACCTGTTTTAATCGTTTTCAGGAGTTTATATCCGCGCATATCCAGGACGCTGACCGTGTTGCCATTTGAATGGGCGACGATGGCAAAGCGACCGTCAGGGGTCAGCGCTGTGTGGTGAACCGCACCCGGAACCTTTATCCGGTGCGTCACCGCACCGTCCTTGGTGCTTATAACCGAGACCTCACTTTCCGATGGTCCGGTCTCTTCATAACGCCCGGCCAGCAGATATTTTCCATCCGCCGTTCCAGCCAATCCATGCACGGCCTTAACGTCTTTTATCCGGCTTATGATCTGGTCCTTGGCGGTGTCGATAACGATGACCTCGTCAGCATTGCCTGTCGGCGCATAAACGATGCCTCCGGCGGCTTCGACAGGCGAAGCCAAGCCGACCATCGCGGCAAAAATGGCGATAATCGACAATTTATCCCATCCGCGTGTGCCCGAACTGCTCATGGCATCACCCATTCGAAGGTTCTTTCGGGAACGCCTCTGACGTCTCTTATTATGAGCTTGATCTGTTTTGCCCCAGCCTCGATTTTGGGGAAACTAAGAACCCCTGAACGGTGATGCCCCCCGGGAGGAGAACCATCCCATCCGGTTGGCTTGTAAATCTTTCCTTTATCGTCTTTCAGTTCGGAAATTGCCGCCAGATCAAAGTCCAGAGACCCCGAATGGGTTTTCAGGGAAATCGAGAATTTTGCCGGACCGTCAGGATTTAACTCTACCGGCTTGACCTCAATCTTAAGACCTTTTTCCATACCCGACATGGCCGGAAGATCAGAACTCTGGGCCGGAAGATCGGAGCTCTGGGCCACCGCCTCGCTCCCCGCACCGGCAATCAGAAAGGATATGGCAACGACCACCGCCGCCGCTCCATTGCGAACCATTTTCATGTTAAAACCTTTTCATGTTAAAAGAGAAGATACTGCCTGAAAGCCCTGCAGACGGGCTCAAACAGTGTTTTCGGATAGCTTGTATCATATTGATAATTTCCATTATTTTAGAGACCGTACCGATCAAAATCAACGCCAGCGGCAAGCTGTTTAGCCAAGAGCTAAAAGGATGAATATGACTGAATTAAGGCTGAACTGGAAATAGCAGCCAACCACATGCCGCAAGCAGGGAATTTGTTTTTCATGGCAACCCGTTATTTAACGACCAGCTTGCCGCGCAGCATACCCATCTGACAAGCGAACTCATACTCGCCGGGCTTTTCTGGAAGCAACTCTATGGCGACGGTTTCCCCCGTTGGAAGCTTTGCGCTTTTATCGAAGTCGGGAAACAACACCATCTCCGAGCAGGAAGCCGTTTCATCGCGACGAAAGTTAAGCCGCACCGGTCGTCCCCGCTCGACGACGATGGTGTCGGGGGTGTAACCGCCCTTGACCACTATCATCGCCTCCTGACGTCCTCCGGACTCGGACGCCTGCGTTCCTTTTGTCTTCTTAAGCCAGAAGAACCAGATAATCAGCCAGATAAGAGCCAGACCAAATACCGTGACAAACCATTGATCGGTGCTCATTACGCCCCTCCCCCGGGTTTAATAAACCGAAGACGGTTGGCGTTGCTGAGCACGGTCACCGAGCTCAGGGCCATTGCGGCTCCGGCGATGATCGGCGACAGCAGGATGCCGAAGAACGGATAGAGCAGGCCCATCGCCACCGGAACGCCAAGCGCGTTGTAGCCAAAGGCGCCAACCAGATTCTGGCGAACGTTGCGCATCGTGGCACGGCTGATATTGATCGCCGTTACCACTCCCATCAAGCTGCCCTTTATAAGGGTGATATCGCTGGCCTCGATAGCGACGTCGGTGCCGGTTCCGATGGCCAGACCAAGATCGGCGCGGGCCAGGGCCGGGGCATCGTTGATGCCGTCTCCGACCATTGCGACGATCCGTCCCTGATCCTGCAGTTTTTGCACCTCATGGGCTTTTTGGTCGGGCAGCACCTCGGCAAGAACCAGGTCAATTCCGACCTGTTTGGCAATCGCTTCGGCGGTTTGCCGGTTGTCGCCGGTGAGCATGATTACATTGATTCCCATTCCCCGTAGCAGGGCAATTGCCTCTTTCGAGTCCGGCTTTACCGTGTCGGCAACCGCCACCACCCCGGCAGGCTGTCCATCAATGGCAACAAACATCGGTGTTTTGCCCTCGGGGGCCAAGGCTTCGGCTATATCGGATAGCCCCCCGAAATCGATATCCTTGTCGGCCATTAACTTTGCGTTACCTAACAGAACTTCGCGGCCTTCGACCCGCCCCTCGACTCCTTGACCGGCAATGGCGTTAAAATAAGCCGCCCTGTAAAGGGTGATTTTACGCTCTTCGGCGGCTTTGACGATGGCCTCGCCCAGAGGGTGTTCAGAGCCCCGTTCGAGGGACGCGACAAGTTTAAGCACTTCGTCGTCATCGAACCCCGGCATGACGACGACATCGGTAAGTTCTGGCTGCCCCCTGGTAACGGTGCCGGTTTTGTCGATGACGATGGTGTCCAGTTTCTCCGCCGTTTGCAAGGCGTCGCCAGAGCGGATCAGGATACCGTTTTCGGCCCCTTTGCCTATCCCCACCGTTAACGACGTCGGCGTCGCCAGACCAAGGGCGCAAGGACAGGCGATAATCAGGGTGGTGACGAAGACCACCGTCGAGAAGACAAGGCGCGGTTCCGGTCCGAAATCATACCAGACGACGAACGCCAGAACGGCCAGGATCATCACCGCCGGGACAAAATATCCCGATACCTGATCGACTATCCGCTGGATCGGGGCTTTTGATCCCTGGGCTTCCTGGACCAGGCTAATGATCGAGGCCAGTGCGGTATCCTTGCCTACCTTGGTCGCCTTGAAACGAAAGCTTCCGGTCTTGTTCATGGTGCTGCCGATAGCCTCGTCACCGGGGCCTTTTTCGACCGGGATTGATTCGCCGGTAATCATCGATTCGTCCACGGCGCTGTTGCCCTCGATAATTTCCCCGTCCACCGGGATTTTTTCCCCGGGGCGCACAATCACCACGTCGCCGACCAGAACTTCCTCAACCGGCAGATCAATTTCCTGGCCGTCACGAAGGATTCGCGCCGTTTTCGCTTGAAGTCCAATCAGGCTGCGTATTGCCGCCGAGGTCTGTCCCTTGGCCTTGCTCTCCATCGCCAGACCCAGCACCACCAGGGCAATGACAACCGTGGTTACGTCCCAGAAAGGCTCGGCAATGTCGCGCGAAGGGAAGACCTCGGGAAAGGCGGTGGCAACCACCGAGTACGCGAAGGCGGCTAAAACGCCAACCGCAATCAGGGTATGCATATTGGCCGAACGGTGCTTCATCGCGGCCCACATGCCGGTGAAAAACTGCGACCCCGACCACATCATCACGAAAACCGTCATAAATCCGAGATTGGCCCAAAGAAAACGCTCATTTGCGCTACCGACCGGCATCCATTCTCTCAGCCCGGGGATGATATCGGGGTACATGAACAAGACATTGGGAACCGAGGCCACGGCGGCGACCCAGAACTTGCGCATCAGGGTGCGGTACTCTCGCTGGCGCTCCTCCTGCTCCTGGTTTATGCCTTCGTCTGTGGCGGGGGTCGGATCAACCGCCTCATATCCACTGTCGGCGATCGCCTGGTTGAGGGCTTCCAGATTTACCTCGGTCGGACTGTAGTTAACATCGGCCGTCGCCGTGGCGAAGTTTACCGACGCCGCGCTCACACCCGCAACATTGCGCAGGGCATCCTCAATCTGGGTCACGCAGGAGGCACAACTTATGCCCTTGATCCCCAGGCGGATACTCTGTTCATGATGGGCGGCGGTGCGGGTGGTATGAATAATATTCACCCCTTGTTGCCGCTTTCGGCTGGCTTTATATCCAGTTTGCCGGGCAATGCCTCTTTTTCCTGGTTCAGGAACCGTGAAGGTGACGCCTCAAATGCCTCACGACACTCGGTCGAGCAAAAATAATAGGCCAAGTTGTCATGAACGCTGGTCTTGGCTTCCCTCTTCGAAACCATCTTGGAGCAAACCGGGTCGCGATCGTTTTCGGGCTGTACCCATATCGGATGATCGTCGTCACCGGTGGCATCGGTTTTGGCTTCCGGGGTTTTTTCCTTGTCACCCCCGCAACACCCGCCAGAGCTAGAGCCTTTCTTGTCCTTGGAACCGTGACCCTTCATATGGGAGCCGCATCCAAAACGCATCATAACGAATATCAGGCCACCAAAAATCAATATCTGGATAATCGTATCCGTATCCATATCAGAATCCTTTCCTTTGAGGGGGCTCCATTCCCTTTTCTTTAAGGAATTCACCAAAAGAGTTGTCAAAATCAGCAGCGTGGCGCCTCATCCATTCGGTCAGGAATTCGGCCACCATGGAACTGTCGTAATCACCACAAATCAAAGTGCGTTTCATCCCTTTCAGGGTTCGCATCAGCGCCTTGTGCTTGCGCTTGTGAGTGGCGAACATGGGATATCCGGTTTCGATCATAAGCCGTTCCTCTTGCTCATGATTTTGCGTAAGAAAATGGATCACATCCTCCAGCCTTGAACAGTTTCCGCCTGGATTTGAACAAATTACCTGTGGATGAAACAGCCGCTCAAGCGTAAAAAACAGGCATTCACGGCTGGCAACTACAACTCTGGCATCAGCCTCCCCGGTGTTGGAGAAATTATTTTTTCCGTACATTGGCGATTTCATCTCTCCGTAACTATTTTCGTTCCGTCGTAGCCATATCCACCTTGCTCTTGTGGCCGCGCCGCCAATCGCGGAACAGGGATGTTCCACAAATAATTATGACGGTCAGGGAAACGATGGAAAGGATGCCCTGAAATGTCAGCAACCAATCGCCCCATCCCATAATGCCCGATGCCGGCAAGGCTTCTAGATCCATGGCCTAATCCTCCATCCCGGGAAACAAACATGCTCTATTCTGTAGTCATGGGATTATTCAATGTCGGTTTCATTTGGCTCGCCGCATGTCGCCGGTCTTGCGATCCACCTCAAGCCGCTCGACCAGGGAGTCATCGACGGTAACGATGTCGGCGATGTAGGTGTCGGCATCTTTCTTTTTAACTTCACCCAGCTTGAGGCGCTTGTTGCCGTCCCAGGCAAGACGACCCTTTACGATATTCTTCACATCTTCCATCGAAAGGTCTTTTTCGGCGGCACAGGGGTTTGCGGTTACACTCGCCATGTGGTGACCTGTGTTCTTGCCGCCCATCATCTGGCTGATGTCGCCACTTGTCATGTGACTCATGTCTATGCCCTTGATTTGGCCCGTCATCCCGGACTGGCCGTCGCCATGCATTTGTTTGTGACGTTCCATATGCGACTGTTGAGCGGATGCGTTTTTCGCGTTGGTCTCCTGGTCGGTGGCGGCGGCCGAGGCCGGTGGCACAGCAAGGACAAACACACCAAGAGCGGTAACCGCACCAAGTGTTTTCAACATTCGCCTCATTACAATCATCTCCCTTTATTTGTGCATGCGAATGCACACATATGTTCTTGAATGCCGGGTTCTCATTAAAACGAGCAACTGTTGCAGGAGTATGTCCCTCCCCCCCTGATTTGGTGACAAATCATTGCGTTCGCCGGTATCGGCAAACTTTGTCACATTTTTTTATCATCAGGGAATGCCCCGGAACCGATTTCTTTGCCGTGGCAGCTGCGTTAGGCAAACAAACGATAACACTGATCGGATGGTGTTTTTCCGTTAAGTCCGTACTATAGTACGGGTGTCATATCGAGTACGGAGGCAGGAATTATGAAGACCATGACGATTGGAAGAACCGCCCGCGAGGCGTGTGTCAATGTGGAAACAATCCGCTTCTATGAACGCAAAGGATTGATCGACCAGCCCCCCAAGCCTATGGACGGAGGGTTTCGTGTCTACCCGGATGATACGATCAAACGCATCAAATTTATTCGCCAGGCCCAGGAACTCGGGTTTTCGTTGAAGGAAATAGATGAACTTATGTCTCTCAACGCCGACCCCGGGGCCGACTGCGCCGATGTTCAGGAACGGGCGACAAAAAAGCTTGGAGAGGTCGATTGCAAGATTGCCCGGCTACAGGATATTCGCAACGCGCTGGCGGTCCTGATTGATGCCTGTCCACGTTGCGGACCGCTTAAGTCCTGTTCGATCATGGAGGCCATGAGTGGGACATAGTATAGGGATTGATTTTTAACTTTCACGTTTACGTGTTTAGCCGCAATTACCCGTTGACTGCGTACCATGGTACGGATGTTACAAAGTATGTTCATGAAAGTCAGATAAGCGGAGCATCGGAAATGTTGAAGTTTCTTAAACGGGTTGGTTTTATCATTGCACTAGCGGCCTATGGAGCAACGTCCGCTTTTGCCGCCCCCGCCAATTCAAACGTTTACAGGCTCTATGTTGACGGGCTGGCCTGTCCTTTCTGTGCCTACGGGGTGGAAAAACAGGTCGGAGGACTGGACAACGTTAAATCCGTTGATATCCAGATTGACGAGGGAATTGTCTCGGTAACCATGACACCCGGCAAAACCCTGAATAAGGCAGCCGCCAAGCAGGCGGTAAGCGACGCCGGGTTCAGCCTGCGCAAATTTGAAGAAAGCAAAGGCCAATGAGAGGATCAATCACAGGGCGATGGCCTCACCGTATCGGCCTTGTTGTCGGCGTCGCCATGGCCATGGCCCGGACGGCCGAAGCCCATGAGCCGATTTTTACACCGGGAGCCCATGTTCATTTCAAGGGTGGACATGAAGTGTCGCTTCAGTACGACCGCAGCCGGAAAAGCGGTGCCGGGGAAAAGGAAAAAGAACAGGAGCTGGCCCTGGAATACGAATACGGCGCAACCGCAAACTGGACAGTCAAGGCGGAGGTACCTCTCGTTGACAAGAATTTCAACGGCAACGGATCAACCGGCATCGGCGATATCGTAATGGGTACCAAGTACCGGTTTCTGAGGAAGGATCTACCCGGCAGGCAATTTTCCACGACGCTTTTGTTTCAGGCCAAACTGCCAACCGGTGACGACGGCAGGAACCCCCGGCTGGGCAGCGGTTCGGCGGATTTTGTCGGCGGCCTGCTGCACGGGCTGGAATCGCGGCGCTGGTATTACAATACGGCGGCCCGATACCGGCTCAATACAAAAGGCGGCGGCGGCCTGGAAAAAGGTAACAAGGTTCTACTGGATCTGGTCGGTGGGGTTCGCCCGGTCCTGACCAAATACAGGGAGCCGGACACGGTTCTGTTTTTTGAGGTCAACTGGGAAAATTCCGGTCGCGATTCGCTCAACGGCAGCGATGTTGCCAATACCGGCGGCTGGGAACTGTTCCTGTCACCGGGTATTTTCTGGACTACCGGCGTCTACGCGATCACCGCAGGGGTGCAGATACCGGTTGCCGAAGGTCTCAACGGCAATCAGCCGACATCTGATTACCGGTTCAGGCTGTCTACCAAGTACGAGTTTTAGGATGAAACGCATTATTTCAGGAATGCTTGGCAGTGCGACCATCCTGACGACCGCCGTGTTGGCATGGCCGGGTGCGGCAGAGGCAGCCCCCGAGACCTTCAATACCGCGCTGCCGGTCGCCAAGGGTGCGGTTGTGTTTCGTGAACAGGCCGTGGTCAATCAATCGGGAAATGATCCAAGCTGGGCGCAACGTGATCGGACGGTCTGGTCCAGCGTTTCGGTCCTTGGCTATGGGCTCAACAGCGATCTTGCCCTGTTTGGCGTGATTCCCTATGTCAACAAGCGCATTGAACTGACCAAGAACGGGGCTCGCCGGGCACGTAGCGCGCATGGTGTTGGCGATATCAGTCTGTTTGGCCGTTACACCGCCTACAAACGCAACTTTCGCGGCGGAAGCTTCCGCGTCGCACCGTTCGTCGGCGTCAAGCTTCCGACCGGGGCCAATCGGGAAAAGGATTCATTCGGGCTTCTGCCGGCTGTTGTGCAGCCCGGCTCTGGCTCATGGGATCCGTTTGCCGGGGTGGTCCTGACGTACCAGACATTGGCCTATCAGTTCGACGCCCAGGCCAGCTACAAGGCCAACACCAGGGCCGATAATTTCGAGTTCGGCGATGTCGCACGTCTCGACACCTCATTCCAGTACAGGATTTGGCCGCGCAAGCTGGAAGGCGGCGTCCCCGGTTTTGTTTACGCTATTATGGAAGCCAACCTTATCCACCAGGATAAAAACCAGAATGGCGGTATCAGTGACCCGGATACAAACGGAACCCGGCTATTTCTCGTTCCCGGACTGCAATACGTGACCAAGGACTGGATTGCCGAGGCGGCAGTTCAGCTTCCCGTGGTTCAAGACCTGAATGGTACGGCACTGGAAAACGACTACATAAGCCATATCGGATTCAGGGTTAACTTTTAATCAACAAGGGAACTGCAATGCGAGGCAAATTTATCAGGATATCCGGTGGTATTCTCCTTACCCTGGCGGTTTTGCTGGTTGTCGGCTGGATTGCCTTTGTCCCTTCGCCAAAGGGGCCGGGCTATGAGTTTGTCTCCGCCTGGGGCAGTAAGGGTAGCGGTCCCGGACAGTTCAGGGATCCGACAGGGCTGGCGGTTGCCGGTAATGAGGTGTTTGTCGCCGATGCCCGCAACGGTCGGATAGAGGTTTTTGATTTCAATGGTAACTTCAAACGCCAATTCGGGCAGCCGGGGAAAAAACCGGGTGATCTGAACCGCCCGATGAATTTAAGGATCGTCAACAACCAGCTTTATGTCGCCGAATACTGGAACGACCGCATACAGGTCTTTACCCTTGACGGAACGCCGCTTCGGATCATCGGCGGTACCAGTGGCTCCGGTCCCGGCCAGTTCAATGCCCCGGGCGGCATCGACGTTGCCGCCAACGGCGATATTTTAGTCGCTGATTTTTATAATCAGAGGATACAGCGGCTAAAAGCCGACGGAACCTTTATCCGTCAATGGGGAACGACTAAAAAAGTCGGCATCGGTGCCGGCCAGTTCAATTATCCCACCGATGTCGTACTGGCAAAGGATGGAACCATTTACGTCGGCGACGGATATAACGACAGAGTTCAGGCGTTCACCGCCGATGGGAAGTTTCTGACAAAATGGGGAGGTCCTTTCGCGACCAATATCTTCGGCCCGTTCAGGGGCTGGTTCGCAACCGTGACAAGCCTTGCCATTGGTTCGAAAGGAGACGTTTTTGTTGCCGATTTCTACAACAACCGAATTCAGAAATTTAGACCGGACGGAACTTTCCTGACCTCATTCGGAAAAAAAGGCAAAGGTCCCGGACAATTTTCCCATGTAACCGCCGTCGCCGTTGCCGACGACGGCACCGTTTTTGCCGCCGATTTCAGCAACAGCCGGATTCAGAAATGGCGTGAGCGATAAAAATCCATAGTATCTACTCTCCCGTTTCTCTGGCTGCCTTGCGGTTCCATTTGATCCATATGAAAGCCGTTACCAGAGACGCCAGAATGCTGGCTGACAATATCTGGCCGAGCGACCCTCCAAGCCATCCCTGAAGTATCCCCGAGAGGCGCTCTCCCGTCGCAAGTATATCGCTGCCGGGCAACTCAAAAATAGCCGAGCCCCACAGGTAGGAAACGTATAGACCGGCAAGAAAGAGAAAGACGCCGCTGGCGCGATTGGCATATGGCAGCAGGCTTTTAATCCGCCTGGCGAGACCGTTTCGGGAAAGCGCCGCCGATACCGAAAGCGCGGTGATAACCGTTCCCACGCCAAGCGTAAAAGCGACCAGATCAAGGCCGCCGATAAGGGCGCTATCTGAAAACGTAACCCCCGTTACAGTCAAAAATATCGGCAGGCTGCAGGAAAGAGAGACAATCGCGTAGCCGACGCCGTAGGCAAAATCACCGCCCAGACCACTACCGCCGGTAAGGCGTTCCGCTACCGGCAGCCGCAGGTTTATCCGCAGCCCCGCGATAACGGCAAGGCCGACAATAGTCAGCCCGATCCCAATGGCCAGTCCGGCCCATGGGAACCCGTCGGAGAGCCAATCCGCCCCCAATACCGTCGCTCCGCCGACGACGGTGAAAACCAGGACGAACCCCGCCGTCGTGGAGACCCCGACAATGATTGCATGAAAGATGGCGTCGAGCTTTTTCCGCTCAGCGGTGGCATCCATTCCCGAGCGGCGGGCAAAGTAGGTCGGAAGCAGAACAAGCCCGCAAGGATTAACCGTGGTCACCGTTCCGATAAGAAATGCGAAAGCCATTGCTCCGGTCATCGGCGGCCTTGCGTATGAATTTGTCCGGCGATGCCGCAACCGGGTTCATTTTCCATATCCACTATCCGGCGCAGCAGGACAGTTTTGCCACGTCCTTATCGAAGGTTTGAGCCGCCAGCTTTAGCCCTTCAACCGTCGTCAGATAAGGGAAAATGGTTTCCGCCAAATCCTTGACGGTTAGTCCGTGCTTGATCGCCAATACCGCCGTCTGAATGCTGTCGGCACCTTCCGGTGCGATTATCTGGGCTCCCAGCAATTT
>CAZEFJ010000016.1:9797-22066 GCA_964511465.1 uncultured Hyphomicrobiales bacterium | reverse complement strand
GCCATCGCGAAGGCATCGGCGAAGGTTGTCTTTTCGTTGGCGACGCGGAACAGGTTCTGGTTGGGAATAACGATAAGGGTATCGACATTCTGGCTAAGTTCATCAATCGCGGTGTTGGCGACCTTCATTCGTTGATCGCCCTCGAAATGAAACGGCTTGGTGACCACGCCGACGGTAAGAATTCCTTTTTCACGACAAGCCCTGGCAATAATCGGGGCGGCCCCGCTACCGGTACCGCCACCCATTCCGGCGGCGATGAAGGCCATATTGGAATCACCTATTTCATCCATTACCAGATCTAGTGTTTCCTCGGCTGCGGCGGCACCTATCTCGGGCCTCGCTCCGGCACCCAGTCCCTGGGTAACGGTTGTGCCCAACTGGATATGGCGGTCCGCCCTGGATTGCGACAAGGCCTGTGAATCGGTATTGGCAACAATGAAATCAACCCCCTCAAGCTGCAAGGCGATCATATTATCAACGGCATTACCACCGGCACCGCCGACCCCGATAACGGTAATCCTGGGCTTGAGATTGGGACTATCGTTATTGCTCGGCACACTAAGGTTTATAGTCATATCGTCCTCCAGATCCGATTTAAATCCGATTGTAAAAAGCGCCTGCTAGTTGGTCTTTTGATATTCATTATTCAGCCCCCACAATATTAAAAATTACCTCGAAGCCACTGGCCGATAAGGCCCAGGCGTCCGCTTGTCTCAAAAACCGGATGATAAGTTCCGTCGGGGTTTCCCGATGATCCGTCGAGGCCGTATTTCAACAGCCCAAGACAGGTGGAAAAGGCCGGCCCGGAAGTTGCTGCGGCCAGCCCTTCAACCGGTCTTGGTCGTCCCAGACGCACCTGCTTATCAAGAATAATCGAGGCCAGTTCGCGGACCCCGGACAATTGGCTGGCACCGCCGCTGAGCACCACCCGGGACCCGGCAACCTTGTCAAAGTCGGCTTCCCTGATGCGCGAACGCACCATTTCGAATGTCTCTTCTATACGAGGGCGAATAATTCCGGTCAGCATCGAGCGCGGCACCCGGGATGATTCAGAATCCATTATTTCGCCGATTAACGGCACCTTGATGATCTCGTTATCATCCGAAGGCGAAGGGATTGCGCTGCCATACAGGGTTTTTGCCCGTTCGGCGTATGCCAACGGCGTCGACAGTCCCTTGGCTATATCATTGGTTACATGAACACCACCAACCGGTATGACGTCGGTGTGAACCAGCTTGCCGTCAAAAAATATGGCAATCGATGTAGTCCCGCCACCCATGTCGATATGGGTTACGCCCAGTTTAATTTCGTCATCGACAACACAGGACAGGGCGGATGCAAAGGCCGAGACGACCTTTTTTTCAACCCCCAGATGGCACCGTTCTATCGAATTGACAAGGTTGCGCACCGAGCCTGAATTGGCTCTGATTACGTGCATGTTTACGCCCAGACGTTCGCCGTACATGCCGCGCGGATCACGAACGCCCCGGTTTTCGTCGATGGTGTATCCCACCGGAATGGCGTGGATTATTTCGCGGCCGTGGGACTGAGCGTCACCCAGGCATGAAGGTTCTATGATCCGCCGCAAATCGGCATCGCTTATTTTGTGGCCGGCAATTGACACGTCATAGGCAATCAGTTTCGATTGCGGGGCGCCGCATGACAGGTTGACAATGACCTGACGGATATTCTCGCCAGCCAGCTTCTCGGCTGCCTCCACCGTCGCTCGTACGGAATTTTCCGCAGCATCCATATCGATGACGGCGCCGCAACGAAGCCCCCTGGAGACCTGATGGGCCGCACCGACTATCTGCATCCCCGACTCGCCACCGGGGCGGGCAATAAAACAGCAGACCTTGGTAGTGCCCACGTCGAGGGCCGCGACCAAGCCGCTTCTTGCCTTCTTGGGAGATGCGTTATTTGACATTATTACCCATTTTCGTGCCTTGTTAAGTCGTACAACGTTACAATCAGACTCATAAATTCGTTAACATCAGGTTTCTCTGCCCGGTTTATTTGCCGCACCGCCGGACTGCCTTGCCCGACGAACGATAAGACGATCCGGAATTCTCAGATCAAGAACCTTGATATCGCGTTCCAGTATTTTGTTATTGCGTTCGTATTCGGCCAACCGCGCCCACGCCGATGCCGGATTTATTTCAGGCAGACGAACATCTATTCCGTTTTTCAGGTGAATGTTCCAACGCCTGTCTCCGACCCATACTGCGGCCTTGACCAGTTCCATCAGCCGCGACTGGCGGCCAAGGACCGTCATCAGTTCGGCGGCATGGGAGGCGGCCTTCTCGCCAACGACCACCGGCAGGTCAGAGAATTGTTGCACTGTGTTTTCAAGGATTACCCCGCCTTCCAGATCGATCAGGGAGAACTGCCCCTTGTTCTGCCAGATCGCCAGCGGTGTCCGCTCGATCACACTCAGCAGGATGGTATCGGGAAGCATTCTTTCAACGGAGGCCGAGCGCACCCAGGGCAACTTTTCAAGACGGCTTTTGGCGCCCTCTATATCAAGGGCCAGAATCGGCGCACCCCGCGCCGACCTCAATGCTTTCAACAAATCCTTTTGCAGGGTGTGCCGACGCCCAACGACCATTACCTCCTTGACCTTGAAGCCAAGATCTCCACTCAGGGCGATAGCTTTCCATTTTACATGCTCGGCGGTGCTGGCAACAATACCGCTTTGCCATAGCCACCATGAAGAGAGCGCCGCGCCAAACACAAAAAATACCGTGACAAGCGCCAACGCCGGTCGGGAACGCCATAACGGGATAACCCTGCGACGGGGGCGGGAACGTTCGTGGCTAGAGGCCTTGCTCATGCGTCAAACTCCGCGTTCTCGACCATCCACGAAACCAGTTCGACAAAACTTATACCGGCATCGATGGCCTGTTCCGGAACCAGGGAAGTCGGCGTCATTCCCGGCTGAGTATTGATCTCAAGAATGAAAAAACGATTGCCGTCATAACGGAAATCCGCTCTCGACAGGCCGCGGCAGCCCAGCACCTTATGAGCGGCGACAGCCAGAGCCTTTACCTCCTGGCTGGCGGCGAGTGATATTTTTGCCGGAATGATGTGCATTGAGCCACCCTCGGCATATTTGGCGTCGTAGTCGTAAAAGTCCCGTTCGGTGCAAATCTCGGTTACCCCCAGCGCCCGCTCACCCATGACCGCTACGGTAATTTCCTTTCCGGCGATGAATCTTTCGACCATGACCTCGGCACCGTATGTCCATGCGGTGTCTGCGAACGCCGAAAAGTCTTCTTCGGTCATAATCACATTGACGCCGACACTGGAACCCTCGTTCAACGGCTTGACGACATAGGGCCGATCCATTACGTCACCGGCGATCACCTCGTCGCGACGCACTATCCGATGTTCGGCAATCGGAATAGAGGCCTTTCCGAACAGCTGTTTCGACATTGCCTTGTCCATTGCCAGCGCCGAGGCAAGAAGGCCGGAATGAGTATAAGGAATCTCCAGTATGTCAAGCAGCCCCTGGATACAGCCATCCTCGCCAAAGCGCCCGTGCAGGGCGTTGAATATGACATCAGGTTTTGGATAAAGGCGGGTCAGAAGGGCCCCGACATCGCGCTGAACGTCGATCGACGTCACCCGGTATCCGGCCTCGCCAAGTGCGTTGGAAACGGCGGCACCGCTGACAAGGGAAATCTCGCGTTCGGCCGACCATCCACCCATTAGTACCGCGACATGCCTTTTCATGACTTTATCTCCTCCATCGCCGGTTCGCCGTCGGACACAATTCCGACCCCGATGCGGCGGATCTCCCATTCCAGCCTGACCCCGCTGGCCTCGAACACCCGGCGGCGCACCTCCTCGCCCAGACCTTCAAGGTCAGCCGCCGTCGCAGTGCCGGTATTGACCAGAAAATTGCAGTGTTTATCGGAAACCACGGCACCGCCGCGAACCAGACCACGGCAACCGGCCCGCTCAATAAGCTGCCATGCCTTATCGCCGACCGGGTTGGCGAATGTGGAGCCCCCGGTAAGCGTGCCCAGGGGCTGAGTGGCTTGGCGATCATTTCTGATTTTCGCCATCAGAGCGGAAATTTCGGCCAGATCACCCGGACACCCACGAAGAATGGCGGAAACAAAAATCCACTCTTCGGGAACGCCGCAACTGCGGTATCCGAAAGCAAGATCGCCAGCTTTTAATTTCTGTATGAGGCCACTGGAATCGATGGCGATTACAGAGCGGACCAAGTCCTTCATCTCACGGCCGAAGGCACCGGCGTTCATCCGCAAGGCACCGCCAATGGTGCCGGGAATACCACTGAGAAATTCAAGCCCGGAGATCCCGGCCTCGGCGGCGGCACGAGCGATATTGGCGTCCGCTGCCCCGGCTCCGGCATGGACCTCACCGCTTTTTATTTTCACGTCGGCGAACTCCCGCCCCAACCGCACCACTACCCCCGGAACGCCGCCATCCCGGACCAGCAGATTCGAAGCAAGACCAATAACGGTGAGCGGAACACCAGGCGGACAGGCAGAGATAAATGAGGCAAGGTCGTCAACATCGGCGGGCCTGAACATGACTTCGGCGGCACCGCCTACCCTGAACCATGAAATTTTTGCCAACGACGCATTTTCGCTATAGCTGCCGCGTACCGGCGGAAGACTCTCGATCAGGGAAGCGGAAGGTTTAGCGGCAGCCATCATTTAACCCCTCCCCCGGTACCGGCGCGCAGCTTGGCAAGCTCATCAGGAAGGGCGTTGGCCCAGGTAGTGATGCTGCCCGCGCCAAGACAAATTACAAGGTCGCCGGAAGTTGCCTGGCGATCAATCGCCGCCGCCAGATTGCTGGGATTATCCAGCCTTTCGACCGAACGGTGACCGCGGGTTTGCAATCCCTGAATAAGGGTTAAGCCGTCATAGCCGCTTATCGGTTCCTCACCCGCCGGATAGACATCGGCGACCAGAACCGCATCGGCATCGTTAAAACATGTGCAGAAATCATCGAACAGGTCACGAAGGCGGGAGAACCTGTGCGGCTGGACCACCGCGATCACCTGGCCCTTGCAGGCGCTGCGGGCGGCCCGCAGGGCGGCGGCTATTTCCACCGGATGATGCCCGTAATCGTCGACTATCCGGATACCGTCGACCTCGCCGGTGATGGTGAAGCGACGCTTGACCCCGGCAAATTCCGCCAGCCCCCGTATCATCACCTGGTCATCGACATCCATCTCGACGGCAATCGCAATAGCGGCCAGGGAATTGAGAACATTGTGATGGCCGAACATGGGAAGCCGGAACCCCTCTATGGTCCGGACTTTTTCAGTCATCCGTTCGCTCACCACCACATCGAAAACGGAAATGTCGTTGTCCATAGTAAAATTAATCGCACGGATATCCGCCTGCGGGCTAAACCCGTAGGTAACGATACGGCGATCCCTGATCCTTGGAATCATCGCCTGAACTTCCGGATGATCGATGCACAGTACGGCAAAACCATAGAAAGGAATATTTTCGACAAATGCCACGAAAGCGTCGTGCAGGGCGTCAATCGAGCCAAAATGTTCAAGATGTTCCGGATCAATATTGGTGACTACGGCAATTGCCGCCGGAAGTTTAAGAAAAGTACC
Source organism: uncultured Hyphomicrobiales bacterium (assembly GCA_964511465.1). Classification (GTDB taxonomy): domain Bacteria; phylum Pseudomonadota; class Alphaproteobacteria; order Rhodospirillales; family 2-02-FULL-58-16; genus JAZFTA01. The sequence continues at coordinate 16,452 of CAZEFJ010000016.1, read as the reverse complement.
GTCGGATTCATCGGCTTCGGCGACCATCCATTCACCGCCGCCAAGGTGGGCATTGGTGCCCCAGGAATTTATGATCCCGCCGTTGATAACCGTAGGGTCCATCCCGGCGGCGTCGAGAATCGCCGCGACCATGGAGGTAGTGGTGGTCTTGCCGTGCGTTCCGCCGACCGCGATCGACCATTTCAGACGCATCAGTTCGGCCAGCATTTCGGCGCGGCGGACCACCGGCAGTAGGCGGCGTCTAGCCTCCACCACCTCTGGATTATCGCTTTTCACCGCCGAGGAAACGACTACCACCTTGGCCTCTCCGATATTTTCCGCGGCGTGGCCCAGGGAAACCGGAATGGAAAGCTCGCTCAGGCGCCGGACATTTGCGTTGTCGGCCATGTCGCTGCCCTGCACTGAATAACCGATATTATGCAGGATCTCGGCAATTCCACTCATTCCTATGCCGCCGATACCGACAAAATGGATGGTTCCTATGGAAAACGGAATGGTCTTCATGACGCCGCCCCCGCCACTTCGGAACCACTATTCGAGGCGATGAGATCAAACACCATGTCGGCAAGGCATTCGGTGGCGGCGGGCTTTCCGGCGGCCCGCGCCGAGGCGGCCGCCTTTTCCAGTATTGCCGGTAGCCCGAACAGAGAATCAAGCCTCGCCGCAAGTGTTTCCGGGGTGAACAAACTTTCAGGCATCAGCCATCCGGCACCCGCCTCATCGACGGAATGAGCGTTAAAATACTGATGGTCATCGACGGCGTGCGGATAAGGCACGACGATCGCGGGACGCCCTATGGCGGTTAATTCGGCAACCGTGGATGCACCGCAACGGCTGATAAGCAAGTGCGAGTCCGCCAGCCGTTGCGGAATATCGGCAAAGAAACTGCCAAGTTCGGCATCGACGCCGATCCGGGCATAGGTTTCACGGGTCTGATCAATATTTTCCGGTCGACATTGCTGGACTACTTTCAATCGTCGGCGCAAATCATGATCAAGCATTCCGATGGCCTGGGGAATCACTTCACTTAAAATGCGAGCCCCCTGACTGCCACCGAACACCAGCAGGTTAATCGGCCCATCTGCGGAAATAGGCGGGTATGGCTTCTCGCGCATCGAAATTACCGACGAACGCACCGGCATTCCGGTGCAGACAACATTGCCGCCCACCGTCGCCGGCAGCCCCCGCACGGAGCTGAATGAAGTGGCGATCCGCCCTACCCTGGAGGCCAGCAACCGGTTGGCTCTTCCCAGTATCGCGTTCTGTTCATGAATGGCTGTCCTGAACCCTCCCAGTACCGCCGCCAGCATCGTCGGTGCCGAAGCATATCCACCAAAACCGACCACCGCGCCGGGATTTAGCCGCTTCAGCAACGAGCGCGCCTGGATGGTTCCATATGCCAGTTTGGGTATACTGACCAGCCTTGACACAAGGCTTTTACCGGCAAGCCCTCCGGCACTGATGAAAAGGGTTTCCAGTCCCTCGATCGCCCCCCCGAAGGCCCCTCCCCTGTGATCGGTTATAATCGTCAGCCGACATCCTCTATCGGACAACTCGGCGGCCAGCGCCTCGGCCGGAAATACATGCCCGCCGGTACCACCGGCAGCAAGAACGACATGATACGGCTTACCGGGACAGTTCATATCATCCATCCCTTGCTTTCCCGCCCCGTTCGCTCACGGGTCAAGGCCAGCACCATACCCATAGCCAGGGCCAGCGCCAGGGTCGACGATCCGCCGTATGAAATGAACGGCAAGGTCATGCCCTTGGGCGGCATCAGGTTTATTGTCGAGGCGATATTGATAATCGCCTGAAGGGAAAACTGAACCAGCAGTCCGGCAACCGCCAAAAGCGAGAACAAATCATCATCCCCGAATATTCGGCTAAACCCGCGTAATATGATGAATAAAAAGATCCCGATGATTATCAGGCATGCGATAAGGCCGAATTCCTCTCCGGCAACTGCGAAAATAAAATCAGCATGGGCATCGGGAAGCACTTCCTTGACATGGCCTTCGCCCGGTCCCAGGCCGAAAAGTCCGCCGCTGCGAAATGCCTCAAGAGAACGGGCTACCTGATAGCCTTCGCCGACCGACGGGTCGAGAAACCTGTCAACCCGGACCTGGACATGGGGAAAGACATAGTATGCCGCCGCACCGCCACCAAGGAACAATAGCGAGACCAGCGCAACCAGCGCCAAAGGCAAGCCGGCAAGGAAAAACTGCACCCCCCAGACCACTGCAATGACGATGGTCATGCCGACATCCGGCTGTAACAGCAAAAGTGCGACGATCAGCGCGAACAGACCAATCGATATCATGTAACCGGGATAGTTTCTGTCTATACGCCCTCTGGAAAACATCCAGGCGGCGATCACCGCAAAACCAGGCTTGACGAATTCGGAAGGCTGGAAAGAAAAGCCACCCAGATCAAGCCAGCGGGCCGCCCCCTTGATTTCGACACCGACGACAAGGGTCGCCGCCATCGCAATCAGCGACAGGACAAGACAGGCCGCCGCCAGCAGGCGAACGCTACGGGGGTTAAGAAGAGAGACGACAAAGATTACCGCCAATGCCATAAGCAGAAACAGAAACTGGCGATTTACGAAGTGGAACGCGTTCAGGCCGATGCGCTCGGCGACCGCCGGAGAGGCGGCCATGGTCAGCACCGCCCCGATCGCCACCAGAGCCGTCAGGGCGGCCAGGGTCCAGCGATCAATGGTCCACCACCATTGTCCCAGCACAGAGGTATCGGTGCGAGAAAATATGCTCATGACAAGGCCTTTACCGATCTGCGGAAAGCCTCGCCACGATCGGCGAAGTTGCTGAACTGATCGAACGACGAGCCGACCGGAGAAAGCAGTACCACCGGCTTTTCGCACCCCTCCCGCAAGGCCCGTGAGCGGGCCGCCGGGACGGCTTTTTCGATAACTGAAGAGCGGGTGAATTCAACATTGCCGTCAAGGGCGCGGGCAAAAACATCCGCCGACTCGCCAATCAGATAGGCATGACGAATACGATCGAACCCGGGCCTTAGACGTTGCAGGCCATCCTCTTTAAGCCTTCCACCGGCAATCCAGTAGACATTGTCATAACATCCGATAGCCATGGCGGCGGCTTCGACATTGGTTGCCTTGGAATCATTGACATAGGAAACGCCGTCAATAACCGCGACCAGTTCCTGGCGATGTTCAAGCCCGGAAAAAAATTTCAACCCCTCGACTATCGCGTCACGGGTGGCCCCGGCGGCCCTGGCGGCGGCAAAGGCGGCGGCGGCGTTCTGATGGTTATGCCCGCCGGGAAGGCCCGGGGCCATGTTCATGTTCATAATCGGCACCGGACCGGTGCCGGTTTCGTCGACAAGTATGTTGTCGGCGACATAGACCCCGCCGTCGATGCGGCCATTCCCGGAAACCGGGATGATCTTTTGCTGGCCACTGTCTTTCAATTTTTCGAAAATACTTCGGCAGATATCGTCATCGACACCGATCACCGCCGTATGGGCCGCTGTCTGGCGATCGAATATGGATTCTTTTGCGGCTGCGTATTCTTCCATTGAACCATGACGATCAAGATGATCGGGGCTTATGTTGAGCAACACCGCAACATTGAAAGACAATGAGCGGATAAGCTCCAACTGAAACGATGAGACCTCCAGCACATAGACACCGGCCTCATCGAACCGTGGCAATTCGAGTACCGGAACCCCGATATTGCCGCCGACCTCAGCCTTTATTTTGGAATTATCAAGGATACTTCCGATCAGCGCGGTGGTCGTGGATTTACCGTTGGTGCCGGTTATCCCGATGGTTGATATTTTTCCCCCGGCTTGGGCCAGCAATTCAAAATCACCGATGATCTCGCAGTCGGCGGCGTAAGCCATCTCGACAACCGGATGCGGCTTGGGGTGCCGGTATGGAATTCCCGGACTTAGCACCAGGGCGGCAACCGCGTCCCAGTCGCAACCGCCCGGCTCGACTATTGAAATGCCAACTCCCATCGCCCGTTCGCGGGCCTTGGCATCATCGTCCCAGGCCCATACTTCGGCACCGCCCTGTTTCAGCACTTTGGCCGAGGCAAGACCGCTGCGGCCAAGGCCCAGGACGACGAATGTACGGTCTGAAAATTCCATGCCCTGGCCTCTACCTCAACTTCAGCGTGGAAAGCCCGATCAGGGCAAGAATTGAAGCAATGATCCAAAAGCGAATGACGATTGTCGGCTCGGCCCATCCCTTTTTCTCGAAATGATGATGCAACGGGGCCATACGAAAAACCCGCCGCCCGGTAAGCTTGAATGAAACCACCTGGACGATCACCGAAACGGTCTCCAGCACGAACAGGCCGCCGACGATCGCCAACACCAGTTCATGTTTGGTAATAATGCTGACCGTACCCAGCGCGGCACCCAGCGACAACGAGCCGGTATCGCCCATGAAAACCTTGGCCGGGGGCGCGTTAAACCATAAAAACCCCAAACCGCCACCAACCAGGGCACCACTGAATACCGCCAGTTCACCGGCCCCCGGAACGTGGTTGATCTGAAGATAGTTGGCAAATACCGCATTGCCGGAAAGATATGAAATCAGGGCAAAAACACCGGTCGCAATCATCACCGGAACGATCGCCAGCCCGTCAAGTCCATCCGTCAGATTGACCGAGTTGGACGAACCAACCATAACAAAAACGCCAAAGGCAAGGAACATCCAGCCAAGGTTGAAAGAGACATTCTTGAAGAACGGAATAGCCAGTGTATCTTTTAACGTCCCCGGCAAAAGCCATTCGATCCAGACCACTGCAATAGCCGCTATGACGGTCTGCATAAGCAACTTGAACCGCCCCGAAATACCGTTGCTGTCTTTACGGGTGACCTTTCGGTAATCGTCGAGAAAGCCGATTACGCCAAAGCTTATGGTTACATAAAGGACCACCCATACATATCCATTGGTAAGGTCGGCCCACAGCAGGGTCGCGGGTATCAGCGCCGCAAGAATCAGGAACCCGCCCATGGTCGGGGTTCCTTTTTTGGTTAGCAGGTGGCTTTCGGGGCCGTCTTCGCGGATCGGCTGGCCACCGTTCTGGCGACTGCGCAAATGGCGAATCAACATCGGGCCAAGAAGAAAACTGATAATCAGTGAAGTTATAACCGCACCACCGGTACGGAATGTAAGATAGCGAAAGACATTAAGGGCGGAAATATGATCGGCCAACGGATAGAGAAAATTAAACAGCATTTCCTATTTCTCCCAATTCCGGGCCAGAGACGACAGTGCCTTGACTACATATCCGCAATGGCTGCCTGCTGAACCCTTGACCATGACCACATCGTTTACCCGCACCGCTTCGCTCACCATTGTTGCCAGACTTTCGCAATTATCGGCGTAGCCGCCGCGCAACCGCCCCGGCAACAGCTGCCAAAGATGTGACATCCCGGAACCTGCCGCGAACACCAGATCAATACCGCTATCATTAATCGGCTTGGCCAGACCGGCATGGCATTCGGCGGACGATAGGCCCAGCTCAAGCATATCGCCAAGCACCGCAATCCGTCGGCCCCCTGCCTTGCAGGGTATCCGGCCAAGAACATCAAGAGCCGCATTTACGGAAACAGGAGACGCATTGTAACTTTCGTCGATCAGCTCGAAACACCCTCCAGGGATAACCACACTTTGGCGCAACCCACGCCCTTTAGAAGGTTTGAGCCGTGACATGGCGTCGGCGGCAGCCCTGATGTCGCCGCCAAGCGCCAGGACGGCAGCCAAAACAGCAAGCGAGTTAATCACCTGATGATGGCCCGGCGCGGCAAGACGATAGCTGACGTATTTACCGTCGATATCCGCTTCAACCAGCGAGCTTTCCGCTTCCATGGCGGCCTGCTTCAAGCGTACTTCGGCCCGGCTGTCGGTGCCGAAACCTATTATCCTTTTTGCCCCGCCCTTATCGGCCGCCAGGGCAAGGCGATCGAAAAATTTATTGTCGCGGTTGAGCACCGCCGTACCGTCGTCTTCCAAACCGGCGAAAATTTCCGCCTTGGCATCGGCTATTTCCTCAAGCGAGCTGAAAAATTCGCTATGCACCGCCTCGATATTGGTTATCAGGGCTACATCCGGCCTCGCCAGGCGGGACAACGGCTCGATCTCACCGGGATGGTTCATGCCAATTTCAAAAATGCCGTACGCCGAAGCGGCAGGCATCCTGGCTATACTAAGCGGAAGCCCCAAGTGATTATTCAGATTGCCAAGGCTGGCGCAAACCAGACCCTGTTCGCCAAGCACCAATTTAAGCGCCTCTTTTACCCCGGTCTTGCCGACACTGCCGGTAACCGCGACAACCATCGCCTGGGCGCGTTGGCGCGCATAGGCCGCCATCTCATACATTGCCTTCATTGTGTCATCGACAATCACAACCGGATATCCGCCGGAAAAACCTGTGGGCAGGCGATCCGCCAGGGCGGCCACGGCTCCATCGCCTAGCGCTTTGGCAACAAAATCATGGCCATCAAAATTTGGCCCTTTCAAGGCGATGAAAAAGTCGCCCGGAGATGTCGTGCGGCTATCAATGTTAAGCCCTGTGGCGGCAAAGGTTTCGCCGCAATGCCCGCCGGTCGCGAGAACCGCATCCCTGTCGGTCCAAATTACGTCCTTAGCCACGGCGTTTAC
>CAZEFJ010000016.1:6640-9697 GCA_964511465.1 uncultured Hyphomicrobiales bacterium | reverse complement strand
TTTACGTTTTTAGCCACGGCGTTCACGACTTCAACTCCCCGACTGCGTCGCGAACGACATCCGCATCGTTAAACGGCAGCACTTCGTCACCCACGATCTGACCGGTTTCGTATCCCTTGCCGGCAACTATCAGCAGATCGCCGGAACGCAGCTCTCCTATTGCGACGCGGATGGCTCTGGCGCGGTCTCCGATCTCACGCCCGCCGGGGCAAACTGCGATAATCGAGGCGCGGATTTCAGCCGCCACCTCATCGCGCGGGTTGTCGTCGGTGACGATCACATCATCAGCCATGCCACAGGCAATCCGCCCCATTTCAGGCCGCTTGCCACGATCCCGGCCACCGCCGCAACCGAACACCACGACAAGACGCCCCTTGGCGTGAGGCCGCAAAGCCATAAGCACATTGGCCAGGGCATCCGGGGTGTGGGCATAGTCGATATACACCATGGCCCCATTATCCAGACGGGCGACCCGGTTAACCCGCCCTGGCACCTGATCGAGAGTTTCCAGGGCGGCGACCGCATCTTGCGGATTTTCCCCACTGGCCAGCACCAGGCCAAGGGCACATAGCGCGTTAGCTGACTGGAACCCTCCGACCAACGGCAGGTTAACCTGGTAGTCGCGTCCCATTACGCTGAGGCTGAGGCGCTGCCCATCCGATTGCGGTGCAAGCTTCAAAAGTTTTATATCATGGCCGTCACGACCATAGCTGATGACCCGCTGACGGCTTATTTCCGCGACCCTGGAGAGGGCACCGAACTGGTCGCTGTCAGCGTTGATTACCGCCGTCCCGCCGGGTTCCATGATCTCGACAAACAATCTCTGCTTTGCTTTCAGGTAGTCTTCCATCGAACCGTGATAGTCAAGATGGTCGCGGCTGATATTGGTGAAAGCCGCGGCGCTTAGCCTGAGCCCGTCAAGGCGGTGCTGATCAAGACCATGGCTGGACGCTTCCAGAGCCACGCATTCTATCCCGTGCTCGACCAGGTTCCTTAATTGCCGATGTAACTCGGCCGGGTCCGGGGTGGTAAGCCCGGCACCCTTTTGTCCGGTTACTTCGCTGACACTGGTTTCCAGGCCAAGAGTCCCCATGCTTGCCGCACGGCGTCCAAGCCTGGTCCAAATCTGGCGGGCGAAAGAAACCACCGAAGTTTTTCCATTGGTCCCTGTTACCGCCGCTATCGTCGGCGGCTGAAGCGAGAAAAACCGTGCCGCCATAATCGCATAGCGCCGCCGGGGATTGTCGTCCGTAAGCAATGGAATTTCCCGGTGTTGCGGATCGTCCAGTCTGGTTCCGTGGGATGCCAGAACGGCAACTGCGCCGCGCCTTAGCGCCTCGTCTATATAATTCCGGCCATCGACAACGGTCCCGGGCAGGGCGGCAAACAGGTAGCCGGGCTCGACTCGCCGCGAATCACATGTCAAGCCGACAATATCCATACCCGCATCCGGCCTAGAGTGTCTCACCTCGTGTAAATCTCCATCCAACAGCTCAGTAAGTCTCAACTTGCCGCTCCTCGGCCTTTTTCAGCGCCCTTCTCAAGGCCGCCAGCCGAGGCATTCCGTCCGGCATCACCGGCTCGCTATCCGCCGATGGGGAGATCCCCAGCAACGATCCCATACGCTCCACAACCTGTCGCACCACCGGTGCCGCAACCCAGCCTCCGGTGGCATAGTTGAAGGTTTTTTTATCGCCCTTCGGCTCGTCCAGCAGCGCCAGCACCACATATCTCGGGGCGTCGATGGGAAATACCCCGACAAAAGACGAAATAAGCGATTTCTTCAGGTATCCGCCGGCGGATATTTTCTCGGCGGTTCCGGTCTTGCCGCCGACCCGGTAACCGACCGCATCGGCCTTGCGTCCGGTTCCGTCAAGAACGACCATGCGCATCAGGGAACGCATTTCAAGCGAAGTCTTGTTCGACAGTACCCTGACCCCTTCGGGCTTGTATCCCGGAGGCTGCTTGAGCAGGGTCGCCGACCTGAAAATGCCGCCGTTGACCACCCCGGCAACCGCCGTCGCAACCTGCAGCGGGCTGACCGCGATACCATGGCCGTAGGCAATGGTCATTGTGTTGATGTCGCGCCAGCGCGAGGGAGGCAGCGGCGAGCCGATCTCGGGCAGTTCTATCGAGGCGGCTTTTAGCAAGCCAAACCTGCCAAGGTAGGACCGCTGGATTTCAGTGCCCAGGTCCATGGCTATTTTGGCCGATCCTATATTCGACGAATAGACCAGTATTTCCGGCACCGACAGCCACCGTTTTTTACCGTGAAAATCGGTAATCGTGAACTGCGCCGCATGTATCGGCTTGGATGTGTCATAGCCATCGCTGAGATTGACGATACCGCTATCCAGTGCCATCGCGGTGTTGAACAGCTTGAAGGTTGAACCCATTTCATAGACACCGTTGGTCACCCGGTTAAAGACGTTGCCGCCGGGCGTCTTGGCGGGCGCGTTGGGATCGAAATCAGGCAGCGAGACCATCGCCAGGGTCTCGCCGGTATTAACGTCTAAAACCACCCCGGCGGCGCCAATTGCGTTGAATTCCCGCATTGCCGCCGACAATTCACGGTACATAATCGACTGGATTCTGATATCGATGGACAGCTTTAGCGCTCCACCGCCGCGCCTCAGAAGCTGATCGAAATGCCGTTCCAGCCCGGCAATCCCACGGCCGTCTATGTCGGTAAAGCCAAGAACATGCGAAGCAATACGACCTTGGGGATAGACCCGGCTTTCACTGTTTTGAAAAGACAGGCCGGGCAGGCCCAGGCTGTTGATTTCGTACATCTGTTCCGGGGTCAGGTTGCGACGCAGCCAGACAAATCTGCTTTTTGATTTCAGCTTGGCCAGCACCTCGGTCGGATTGAGGCCGGGCAGAACCCCGGCCAGCTTGTCGGCGGCGTCAACCGCATCAATTATATCCGCAGGGTCGGCATAAAGTGATGAAGTTGGCAGGCTGCTTGCCAGGATAACCCCATTGCGATCGACTATATCGGTGCGCTCGGCGGTCGCCGAGGCGGACGATACCACACTTGCCATACGCGGTTCCGTG
>CAZEFJ010000016.1:3000-6540 GCA_964511465.1 uncultured Hyphomicrobiales bacterium | reverse complement strand
CTGTCGCTGTGTCAGCGGCTCCATTCCAAGATAACGGCTCGAAAGAACACGCAGGCGATCCGGGGCGTTAAGAAGGCTCCATTCCGCCTTGAGAACCTGGATTTCCTGCCTGTCTTTAACGATCGAGCGGTCGAGGGAGGCGAGTTCCTGTTCCAGGTCCTGAACCCGGTATTTTACCGTAAACAAGGTCAGGCTAAGAGCCAGCGCCAACAGCAATATAATAACCGTGGTTTGTCTCATCATGGCGCCACACTCCCGGCGGTGGGCAGGTCGCCATCTGGCCAGGATGGCGCCTCGGTACGCTCCGCCGCCCTCATTCGCGCCGAACGGGCCCGCGGATTGGCGGCGATCTCTTCGGCTACCGGTTTGATGGTACCGCGAGCCAGCATGTTGAAGCTGGGGGGACGGGATGTCGCATCGGTGCCTGGCAAGTGGCGTGACGGGCGCGGCGCAAGCCCCGAACGCCGACGAAGAAAATTTTTGACCCTGCGGTCCTCAAGAGAATGAAAGGAGACCACCGCCAGACGACCGCCCGGACAGAGAAGGCTTTCCGCCTCCGTCAATCCCTTCTCTATCTCTCCCAGCTCATCGTTTACGTATATACGCAATGCCTGAAAAGTACGGGTCGCCGGGTCTATGCCGTCCTTTGATGCCTTGACTATCCGGCGGATCAGGGAAGCAAGCTGGCCAGTGCGAAGAAAAGGCTCTTGGCTGCGGGTCTCGACAATTGCCCGGGCGATACGCCGCGACGCCCGTTCTTCGCCATAACGGTATATTATATCGGCAAGCTCGCCCTCGGTCATCTTGTTGACAACATCTGCGGCGCTAAGTCCCTGACGATCCATGCGCATATCCAGCGGGCCGTCCTGACGGAATGAAAAGCCGCGATGCGGGCTGTCCAGTTGCATCGAGGAAACACCGAAATCGAAAGCAATGCCATCTGCCTTGTCTACACCGGCCTCGCTCAACAGCCTTTTCATATCTCCGAACTTGCCGCACAAAACCGTCAATCTGCCGGAGAATTCCTTTTCAAGCGCAGCCCCGTCGCGAACCGCGTCAAGATCGCGGTCAATTCCCATCACCCGGCATCCGGCGGCGTTCAGTAATGCCCGCGAGTAACCGCCGGCACCAAAAGTGGCATCAACATATATGGCGTCATCGCGGGGCTTTAGCACCTCTAGAACCTGGTCAACCATTACCGGAATATGGCGCTCGGCATCCCCGCTCATGTTCCGTCTCCAGTCGAAGGGTACCCTACATATGGCAATGTCGAACGCCGCGAACGGACCTGCTCCACACCCCATTTACGGTGCGAGGCATGGGCCTCCGGCTGCCATATCTGCATTGATCGCCCCATCCCGGAAAACAGCGCCCGGCCATTTATCGAAGCATGTTCAATCAACTCTTCCGGCAGGACGACACGACCCTCGGGATCAAAAGAAAGGGCGTGGGCATTACCCAGAATCGCCGCCGCCATTGCATCATGATCGTCGGAGAATCCCTCCTTGCCATAAAGGCTTTCGGTCAGGCGCTGCATAAACTCCTCACCTGCCGCCTCAATCGCGGGAAACTTGAACGACGGATATATGTAAAGGCTTTTCCCTTCGTCCAGAATGGCGTCACGGAAGGGCTTGGGAACGGATATCCGTCCCTTTCTATCTATAGAATTGATATGGGTACCGATCAAAAGCGCCATTTACGGCCCCCCAAATTCATTTCCCCCTGCGGCAAAATCCACGCAAATGCAAATACGCGAGGGCTTGCCTCTATCCACAGGCAGCTAAAATCTATATTGGGATAACATGGGAACCCATGGGAGGCAATGGGATATTATGGCATTAGATGGTTAATAAATTATTTATGGTCCCCCCGTGGCATGCCGACAACAAGGTTGCGGCGATTCTTTCCTCTTGACCGTCTTAAGGGTCGCTGACACTTTCCCGTGATGCGGATTTTTCGTCATTACGAGGCAGTGCCGGACGAGTTCCGGGGCGCGGTGGTAGCTATCGGCAACTTTGATGGTGTCCACAAGGGCCATCATCAGGTGATCGACGAGGCCGGGCGCATCGCCAAGGCCTGCGGTGCGCCTTGGGCGGTGCTCAGTTTCGAGCCCCACCCAAGGCTGCTATTCGATTCCGAAGCAGAGCCATTTCGCCTGACTCCTTTTCGGACCAAGGCCCGGCATATTGAGGCGCTTGGTGTCGATGCGATGATAGTTTTGCATTTCGATACGGAATTCTCCCGGCTTTCGGCGGATGATTTCATCGATCGGGTTATTATAAACGGCCTGGCGGCACACCATGTGGTTTCGGGATACGATTTTGTTTTCGGCTATAAACGCAAGGGCGACTGTGAACTTCTTCTCCATGTCGGCAAAACGCAAGGTTTCGGCTATACCTGTGTCAGCGCCGGACTGGACGAGGGGGGGGTGGCATTCTCCTCGTCCCGGGTACGCCAGATGCTTCGCCAGGCCGATCCAGTCGCCGCCGCCGCGGTGCTGGGACGGCCATTCGAGATTGAGGGGAGAGTCGAGACGGGAGACGGACGCGGCAAGACCATAGGCTATCCCACGGCCAATCTTCATCTGGGAGAATACCTGCGTCCGGCAACCGGGGTATACGCGGTCCGCGCCGGGATCGATCAGGGCTCGGAGACCATATGGCACGATGGCGTCGCCAACTTTGGCAATCGCCCGACATTTGCCGGTGATGACGTTATTTTTGAAGTTTACATTTTTGATTTTGACGGCAATCTTTACGCTCAGCATCTGCGCGTCGAGCTGATTGATTTCATCCGCGAGGAAAAGAAGTTTGACGGCATAGATGATTTAAAGGCACAAATCGCCCTGGATTGTCAGCAGGCACGCCACATTCTCGATAACCAACCGATAAAGTAATCAGCATGGACTACAAATCTACCCTGTTTCTTCCCCGGACTTCGTTCCCGATGAAAGCCAGCCTGGCCCGAAGAGAGCCGGAAACCATAGATCGCTGGCAGCGAATGGAAATTTACCGGAAACTGCGCCGGGATTCCCAAGGCCGGGAGAAGTTCGTCCTCCATGACGGGCCGCCATACGCCAACGGCCATCTTCATATCGGCCATGCCCTGAACAAGATTCTCAAGGATGTAATCGTGCGGTCCCGGCAAATGCTGGGCTTCGATGCCAACTATGTTCCCGGCTGGGACTGTCACGGCCTGCCGATAGAATGGAAGATCGAGGAAAAATACCGCAAGGCGGGGAAAGACAAGGATCAGGTACCCATCGTCCGGTTCCGCCATGAATGCCGGGAATTCGCCGACAAATGGATCAACGTCCAGCGCGAAGAGTTCAAGCGCCTTGGCATTTTCGGCGACTGGGATAATCCCTACACCACTATGACCTTCGCCGCCGAAGCGCAGATCGTCCGCGAACTGGGTAAATTTCTCGCCGACGGATCGCTTTACAAGGGAGCCAAGCCGGTGCTGTGGTCGGTGGTCGAGAAGACCGCCCTGGCCGAGGCCGAAGTCGAATATCACGATCACACATCAACCACAATTTAT
>CAZEFJ010000016.1:0-2900 GCA_964511465.1 uncultured Hyphomicrobiales bacterium | reverse complement strand
CGCCCTGGCCGAGGCCGAAGTCGAATATCACGATCACACATCAACCACAATTTATGTCAAATTCCCGATACAAAAATCGGCGATTAAGGAGCTGGAAAATGCATCGGTGGTTATCTGGACGACCACCCCGTGGACCATTCCCGGCAACCGTGCAGTCGCCTACGGGGAAGGCATAGACTACATCCTTATTGAAGTCGAAGATGTCTCCGGGGACAGTCCTGCCAAGCCCGGAGAGAAGCTCCTTGTTGCTCATGCCCTTGTCGATGATTTTACTGATGCCAGTGGAATCACCGGATATGTGACAAAAGGTCGGTCTGCCTTCAAAGGTTCCGATCTTGAAGGCACGATTTGCCGCCATCCATTTGCCGGACAGGGCTATGATTTCGAAGTCCCGGCCCTGGCCGCCGATTTCGTCGATGTCGAGACCGGCACCGGTTTCGTCCATATAGCCCCCGGTCACGGCGCCGATGACTGGGAACTGGGGATCAAAAACAATATCCCGGTTCCCGACACCGTCGGCGGAGACGGCCTGTTTTTCGACGACGTTCCCCTGTTCGCCGGCAAGCATGTATTCAAGGTCAACCCGGAGGTGGTCGAGGCCTTGAAGGATTGCGGCGCATTGCTGGCTTCGGGCAAGCTGAGACACAGCTACCCCCATTCATGGCGTTCCAAGGCACCGCTTATTTTCCGCAACACCGCCCAGTGGTTTATCTCGATGGAGAAAACCGGGCTTCGCGACGTGGCGCTAGGGGCAATAGACGATACCGCCTTCTATCCGGCGGCGGGTAAAAACCGCTTGCGTTCAATGATCGAAACCAGGCCCGACTGGTGTGTTTCGCGGCAGCGGGCGTGGGGGGTTCCGATTACTGTTTTTGTAGATAAAGAAACTCAACAGCCGCTACGCGACGAGGCGGTGTTCGAGCGCATCGTCAAAGCGATCGAGGCCGAAGGCGCGGACGCCTGGTTCAGCTCCGAGCCGTCCCGTTTCCTGGGCGACGAGTACGACCCGGACGATTTTGAACAGGTAACCGACATACTCGATGTATGGTTCGATTCGGGATGCACCCACAGCTATGTGCTGGAAGCCAGGGATGATCTTGGATGGCCTGCCGATCTTTATCTGGAAGGATCCGACCAGCACCGGGGGTGGTTCCATTCATCGTTGCTGGAATCCTGTGGTACCCGGGGCCGGGCACCGTATCAGGCGGTCTTGACGCATGGTTTCGTAATGGGTGCGGACGGCCAGAAAATGTCCAAGTCGCTGGGCAACATCGTCTCGCCCCAAGAGGCGATCGACCAGTACGGCGCGGATATTCTGCGACTGTGGGTGGTTGGATCAGACTATTCCGAAGACCTTCGTATTGGGCCTGAAATTCTTAAACAGCATGCCGACATCTACCGGCGTCTGCGCAATACAATGCGCTTTCTGCTTGGCAATCTGAATGATTTTTGCGAAGACGAACGTCTGGATATGGGCGAAATGCCGGAACTGGAACGCTGGGTTCTGCACCGGATATGGGAGCTTGACAAGGATATAAGGCAGGCCTGCGATGAGTTTAATTTTCATCCTCTGTTTGCCGAACTTCATAATTTCTGCGCCGTCGATCTTTCGGCCTTCTATTTCGACATCCGCAAGGACAGCCTTTATTGCGACCGTACCGACAACAAGGCACGCCGGGCCGCGCGCACGGTTCTAGACACCTTGTTCGACTGCCTTACCGCCTGGCTGGCACCGTTCATCTGCTTCACCGCCGAAGAAGCGTGGCTGGCCCGCCACCCGGGTGATGACGAAAGCGTTCATCTTCGCCAACTGCCGGATATTCCGGAACTGTGGCGCGATGATCAACTGGCCGAAAAATGGCAGACCGTACGCCATATAAGGCGGGTCGCGACCGGGGCGCTGGAGATTGAGCGGGCCGAAAAACGCATCGGTTCCAGCCTTCAGGCAAACCCGGTAATTTACGCCGATAAAAAATATCAGCAGGCAATGTCCGGGCTTGAGCTGTCGGAACTGTTGATTACTTCAGGCGCTCGTTTTGAAGATGGTGACGACCTCAGCGTGGTCGTCCAAAAGGCAGAAGGCGAAAAGTGCCAGCGGTGCTGGAAAGTAAGCGAAGATGTCGGCTCGGACCCGGAACATCCTGAAATATGCCCCCGTTGCGCCGACGCGGTTCGCAACCAGCAATGAACATTAATCCGCTTTTCAAGACCGGGATACTGGTCGCAGCAACCTCGTTGGCGCTGGATCAGGGGACAAAGTGGTGGATCATTGAAAAAATCATGCAGCCGCCACGGATAATTCCCGTAAACGGTTTTTTCAATCTGGTTATGGTGTGGAATCGCGGCGTCAGCTTTGGCATGTTCAACAACAACTCGGACTTTAATGCCTGGATTTTCTCCGGCCTGTCGCTGGTTGTCGTTGCGTTTCTGGCAATCTGGCTGCACCGTGTAGACAGCAATTGGACGGCATTTGCCCTGGGGCTGGTCATCGGCGGCGCATTGGGAAACGTGGCTGATCGGCTCCACCAGGGGGCGGTCACCGATTTTCTCGACTTTTATATCGGCTCATATCACTGGCCGGCATTCAACACCGCAGACATTTCAATAACGATCGGCGCGATAATGCTTGTCCTTGAAACCTTGTTTACCGATGAGAAAAAGCCTAAAAACAATCCTTCATAATATTAAACCGGATGATCGTCCATGGGCAGGTTTGTTAAGCTCTTTATCATAATTCTCGTGTTATCCGCGACCAGTGGATGCGAGAAGACGCGCGAGATTATCGGCCTTAACAAGAAGGCTCCGGATGAATTCGCCGTCTATTCACGGGCTCCGCTAAGTCTGCCGCCAAATTATGCCTTGCGCCCGCCAAGCCCGGGAGCAAGCAGGCCCCAGGCAAC
>CAZEFJ010000015.1:5693-22628 GCA_964511465.1 uncultured Hyphomicrobiales bacterium | reverse complement strand
TACCAGGACACGTCGAGCCAGCGTTCAGGTGTATCGTTGTATGTTTCCAGCATCTTGCAGTCTATGGTGTGAATGGTAACTCCCTTGCCGGTGGTGATTATGCCGACTATACGGTCGCCCGGAAGCGGGTTGCAACACCCGGCAAAATGCATTGCCATACCGTCTATAAGTCCCTTTATGGGTATGGATTTGGCAGAACCCCGGGATTTCTTGCCCCTGACCATGGATAGCGGCACGATATTTGCCGTGTCGTTTTTTTTCCTGATCCCGGGAAAGACCGCCTCGACCACCTTGCGGCCGCTATGATGAGCCGAGCCGACCTGGGCGCACAACTCTTCCGGGGAATTTGCATTAAAGGAACCGAGCACCGCTTTCAGTGCCTTATCGGTGTATTCATAACCTTCCTCGTGAAACGCCCGATGCAGGATGGCGCGGCCCAGTTTCATATACTCTTCCCGTTCCTGGGAATGGATAAACCGGCGAATTCTTGATCGCGCCTTGCCGGTGACGACGAAACGCTCCCAGGTGGGCGACGGCGTTTGCGCCTTCGATGTGATAATTTCTACCTGCTGGCCATTTTTCAATGGCGTTCGCAAAGGTACCATGCGACCGTTTATCTTGGCCCCGGCACAGTGATCGCCGATTTCAGAGTGAACCGCATATGCAAAATCCACCGGGGTGGCCCCGCTTGGCAGGTTTATCAGATCACCGCGCGGGGTGAAGCAGAATACCAGATCCTCGAACATTTCCAGCTTGGTATGCTCAAGGAACTCCTCCGGGCCAGATGCATTTTCAAGGATATCCAGCAGTTCGCGTAGCCAGCGGTACTGCGGTCCTTCGGTATTGCCGACATTCTGCTTGTATTGCCAATGGGCGGCGACGCCGCTTTCCGCCACTTCGTGCATTTCCCTGGTTCGTATCTGCATCTCCACACGCTGGCGTTCAGGGCCGAAAATGCCGGTGTGCAGCGAACGATAACCATTCGGTTTGGGGGTCGATATATAGTCCTTGAAACGATCGGAGACTACCGGATAAGCCCCATGTACTATGCCCAGGGCGCTGTAACAGTCCTCCACCGTATCGACGATAACCCTAAATGCCATGATGTCGGATAGTTGCTCAAAGGCCATATTGTCGCGGCGCATCTTTCTCCATATGGAATAAAGTCTTTTTTCACGCCCCAATACCGTGGCTTTTATCCCCGCCTCGGCAAATATCCGGTTCAGTTCACCGACTGTGCGATGAACAATATCGCCGCTTTGCCTGCGGAGAAAATTAAGCCTCTTTTTTATCGATTCACGAGCATCGGTATGGAGCTCCTTAAAGGCCATGTCTTCAAGTTCGTTTTTTACTTCCTGCATGCCGATACGTTCGGCCAGCGGGGCGTATATTTCCATGGTTTCGAGGGCTATGCGCTGTCGGCTGTCAAAGTTTTTGATATGATGAAGAGTTCGCATGTTGTGCAGGCGGTCGGCCAGCTTTATCAACAGAACCCTGATATCCTCGGACATCGCAAGCAGCAGCTTGCGGAAGTTCTCGGCCTGTTTGGCGTGGTCGGACTGGAATTCGATCCTGGTCAGTTTGGTGACCCCGTCAACCAGGCGCGCCACCTCGCCGCCAAAATTCTTTTCGATACTTTCCCGTGAGGCATCCGTATCTTCGACAACGTCATGCAACAGCGCGGTGGCGATTGAGGTGTAGTCCAGCTTGTACTCGGTCAGAATACCGGCGACTTCCAGGGGATGGGAAAAATAGGGATCGCCAGAATCCCGCTTCTGTGAACCGTGGGCCTTCATGGCGAAGACATAGGCACGGTTCAGGGCATCCTCGTCGGTGTTCGAGTCGTAGGACTTTACTTTTTCGACAAGTTCAAATTGACGTATCAAACCTCTTTGGCCTTTGGCTTACTTAATTTGGCCGATGCAGGCCACTATTTCATGGTCTCGCTTGCGGCGGTGTCTTCCATGATGCTTTACGCGCCTGTTTCGTTCGTCTTTTCCTCTTTGGGAAACACCGGAGGCTCGACGGAATCAGGATCAATTTCCCGGTTGATGGCGTCAATATCCATTTCATCTTCTTCCGGCTCGTCCACTTCTGCGTATTTCTGCATGCCCTTTATCAGGGTGTCTTCCAGTTCGCCGAGATCAAGGTTTTCCTCGGCGATTTCGCGCAGAGCAACTACGTGGTTCTTGTCATTGTCGCGTTCCACGGTCAGCGGTGCGCCAACGGAAATGCTTCGTGTTCGCTGTGCCGCGATCATGACAAGGTCGAACCGGTTGGGAATCTTCAGGACGCAATCTTCAACGGTAACGCGGGCCATTCGGGGGTCTCCTGAGGAAAAAAATCAGAGCAAGATGCGATGGGATATATATTTTGCCCGGCAACGTCAAGCAATGACTATGGAATACTATGTCACGATAGCCCAAGAGTATCGCAGGTATTCAGGGGGTTGGCTAGTGCAGAGTCCTGCCCCCCTACGATGTCTACCAGCTGTTCGGGGGACAGGGCGGCAATCAGTCCGGCCAGAGATTTCCCGCTGACAGGATGAACCCAGTCCGGAGCCAGTTCCGCCAACGGCAGCAGAACGAAGGCACGTTCATGCATCCGGGGGTGGGGAAGTTCTATTCCCATGGTTGCCTCTATAACCGTGTCAGATGCCGCCAAAAGGTCAAGATCAAGTATCCGCGCAATATTCGGACTGGAACGCAGACGGCCAAAATCATTTTCTATTCGGCCCAGCAATGTCAGCAGTTCAACCGGGGCCAGCGAACAGGCAACTTCGACGACCGCATTTATGTACCATGGCTGGGAAGACACCGGCACCGGGGCGCTACGATACCATCTGGAGCGCCGGACAATGCGGATACCCGCCTCCTCCATGGCAACCAGAGCAGCCTTGCAGGTGGCCAGCGGGGGGCCATGAAGCGGCGAGCTCAAATTAGCCCCTATACCGACGAAAATCATTACCGCATTTCCTGCCGTAATCCTTGCGGATGACTGCTGTGACAATTACCTATATCGTGCGCACGGATGCACACATTCTAATAAATATATATTTACATAAGTATTTAGTACTAAAAAATTTAGTATAATTAAGGATTTACATAATGAATTTTTACCCCAAAGAACGCATTGCGTTATTTGTCGATGGCTCCAATCTCTATGCTGCGGCTCGTTCCCTGGGATTCGATATAGATTACAAGCGCCTTCTGAGCCTGTTTTCCGAGCAGGCAATCATGATTCGTGCCTTTTACTACACCGCGCTGCTGGAGGATCAGGAATATTCGCCGATACGCCCGTTGGTCGATTGGCTGGACTACAACGGTTATACCATGGTCACCAAGCCGGCAAAGGAATTTACCGATCCGGCCGGAAGGCGAAAGATAAAGGGCAATATGGATATTGAAATGGCCGTCGATATCATGGAAATGGCGGACAAGCTCGATCATATAGTCATTTTTTCCGGTGATGGTGATTTCCGCCGTCTGGTGGAGGCGGTTCAGTACAAGGGTGTGCGCGTTACAGTGGTCAGCACAATGCACTCAAATCCGCCTATGACGGCGGATGAATTGCGTCGTCAGGCTGATTTTTTTATCGACTTGAAGGATATTAAATCTGAAATATCAAGACACGGTAACGACCATGATAACGAATATCACAACCCGCCAATTTTTGACGATAACCTGGAAGTGACCTGAAGCCGTTGTCCGATCATCTACAGCGACCCGGACATGACTGTCTGCTTTGCCCGCGTCTGGCTGATTTCCGTGCCGTCAACCGCAAGGCCTATCCTGATTGGCACAATGGCCCGGTTCCATCGTTCGGGGATATTGATGCGGCCATTCTTATCGTCGGTCTGGCGCCGGGTTTGCGCGGTGCAAACCGCACCGGAAGACCGTTTACCGGCGACTATGCCGGTGATCTGCTGTATCGGACGTTGCTTGAATTTTCCCTGGCCGATGGTTCATACGGGGGCGAGGCGGACGACCGGCTGGTCCTCAAAAATGTCAGGATAACCAATGCCGTTCGCTGTGTTCCACCGCAAAACAAGGTAGTTGCGGCCGAGACCGCCGCCTGCCGCCGGTTTCTCGCCGCCGAGGTGGGGGCAATGAAAAATCTAAGGCTTGTACTCGCCCTTGGCACCGTCGCCCACGGTGCGGTGCTGAGCACGCTGGCGGAAAAGAAGAGCGCCCGCAAATTTTCCCATGCGGCAATTCATAACCTTGATGGCGGGCTGGTTCTTGCCGACAGCTATCACTGTTCACGCTACAACACCAATACCGGGCGGCTTACCACGGCAATGTTCGATCACGTTTTTGAAAAAATAATATCAATTGTTTCATGCTGAATTGGCCTGCTATACCCTCGTACACAATAAGGACATTGTAGATTATTAGCGGAAGTCGGGAGATTTTATCAGTGGAAGTCGTATGTCTCGACCTTGAGGGGGTGCTGGTTCCCGAAATATGGATCAATGTAGCCGAGCGAACCGGAATAAAGGAGCTGCGTGCGACCACCCGCGATGTCCCGGACTATAATGTCCTGATGAAACAGCGGTTGCGCATACTTGAGCAAAACGGACTTAAGCTTGAGGATATTCAGTCGGTTATAAATGATCTGGGGCCGATGGACGGGGCCAGGGAATTCGTCGGCTGGCTTAACCGGCACTTCCAGTTGGTCATCCTGTCGGATACTTTTTACGAGTTTGCCGGCCCGCTTATGGCCCAACTGGATTGGCCGACGCTGTTCTGCCACCGCCTGGAGGTCGATGCTTCGGGAAGGGTGGTTGATTACCGATTGCGCATGGAGGATCACAAAAAGAAGGCGGTCAGTGCTTTTAAGAGGCTGAATTTCAAAGTTTTTGCGGCAGGCGATTCATATAACGACACGACCATGCTGGCCGAGGCGGATAGCGGCTTCCTGTTCCGTGCCCCGGATAATGTGGTCAGGGAATTTCCCCAATTTCCCCTAAGCCACGAATATTCTGAACTGCAAGAATTACTAATGACTGCCAGCGATAGTTTTTGATTAGTTACAGTGTATTACATATGTTTATTAATCTTGTAACTATAGATAAAAATGATTGATCTTTACACTTGGGCGACCCCCAATGGATATAAGATTTCGATCATGCTTGAGGAAGCCTCCCTGCCCTACAAAGTGTTTGGCGTCGATATTGCCAAGGGCGATCAGTTTCGGCCTGAATTTCTGAAAATCAGTCCCAACAACAAGATTCCCGCAATTGTCGATCATGATGGCCCAAACGGAAAGCCTTTTGGATTATTCGAATCCGGGGCGATTTTGCTATATCTGGCGGAAAAATCTGGCTGCTTTTTGCCGACCGGCGCGGATCGGCGGTTTCGGGTTATCGAGTGGCTGATGTTTCAGGTTGGAGGGCTTGGCCCAATGCTGGGTCAGGCCCATCATTTCCGCCAGTACGCGCCGCAACATATTGACTATGCAATTGATCGCTATACCAGTGAGGCCGGGCGGCTTTACTCGGTCATGGACCGCCGCCTGGGAGAGGTTGAATATCTTGCCGGTGAATATTCAATTGCCGATATAGCGTGTTTCCCCTGGATATCCTCTTACCGTCGACAAGGCCAGAATTTAGCCGATTTTCCCAATCTTGAACGATGGTTCGAGGCGATTGAGACGCGGGAGGCGGTTAAAAAAGGTATGCAAGTCCTGGCCGAACATCGGGTTGATCCGTCCGAGTTGGATGAAGATGCAAAAAACATCCTGTTCGGTGAGCGACAGTTCGAAAAACGCTAATCATAACGTTCCTCGCCCACCTCCGAGCGTGTGATGAATCTCTTTCCGCGACCATTGTCGAGCGAGAACATTCCACCGCGACCATCAATTACATCAATG
Organism: uncultured Hyphomicrobiales bacterium; assembly: GCA_964511465.1. GTDB lineage: Bacteria > Pseudomonadota > Alphaproteobacteria > Rhodospirillales > 2-02-FULL-58-16 > JAZFTA01. The sequence continues at coordinate 16,754 of CAZEFJ010000015.1, read as the reverse complement.
ATAAGGCGTGTATGTTTCCATACTTCGTATTGGGCGCCGCCAATATAGAATGGCGCACCACCGATTTCGCCCATCTGAACGTCATGGTCTGCAATGATCAGGTCGCCTTCGGCGTAACACATAGGGGCCGAACCATCGCAACAGCCACCTGATTGGTGAAAAATCACCGGTCCGTGGTCTGCAACGATCTCTTTGATCAACTGCAAGGCGGCTTCCGTGGCTTCGACTTGTCCGGCCATCTAAATATGCTCTAATGCTCCGGGTGATGGACTTCACAAATAAAAAGGGCGTGCATTACGCACGCCCAATTTGGTTATTGCCTTAGAAGAAACCAAGTTTGTTGGGGTTGTAGCTGACCAGCATGTTCTTGGTTTTCTGGTAGTGACCAAGCATCATCAGGTGGTTTTCGCGACCGATACCAGACTGCTTATAACCGCCAAATGCCGCGTGTGCAGGGTAGGCATGATAGCAGTTGGTCCAGACACGACCTGCCTCAATGGCGCGACCGAAGCGGTAGCAAGTGTTCACGTCACGGCTCCAGACACCGGCGCCAAGGCCGTAGAGTGTGTCGTTCGCGATTTCCAGGGCTTCCTCGTCGGTTTTGAAGGTACAGACCGACAGGACAGGGCCGAAAATTTCCTCCTGGAAAATCCTCATGTCGTTGGTGCCTTTGAACACCGTCGGCTGTATGTAGTATCCGCCTTCGGTATTGCCGGATGTTTCTGCGGCACCACCACCGATCAGCACCTCAGCACCTTCTTTGGTTCCGATGTCCATATACGAGATGATCTTCTCGAACTGCTCACGGGATGCTTGTGCGCCGACCATTGTGTTTGGATCCAGTGGATCGCCCTGAACAATCGCCTCGATACGCTTCAGGCACCGCGCCATGAATTCTTCATATATGTCTTCATGGATCAGCGCACGGCTTGGACATGTGCAGACTTCGCCTTGGTTAAAGGCAAATAGCACAAGGCCTTCGATCGCTTTGTCGAGGAACTCGTCGTCTTCTGCCATAACATCCTTGAAAAAGATATTCGGCGATTTTCCTCCCAACTCCAATGTGCAAGGTATGATGTTAGCACTTGCGTATTGCATTATCAGGCGACCGGTTGTGGTCTCGCCTGTAAAGGCGATTTTGGCGATACGGTTGCTGGAGGCCAGCGGTTTGCCTGCTTCTAGACCAAAGCCGTTAACCACGTTCAACACGCCGGCGGGCAGAAGATCACCGATAAGTTCCATCAAGACCATGATTGACGCAGGTGTCTGTTCGGCTGGTTTCAGAACGACACAGTTGCCCGCCGCGAGTGCGGGTGCCAGCTTCCAGACCGCCATAAGGATCGGGAAGTTCCAGGGAATAATCTGGCCAACAACGCCAAGTGGTTCCTGAAAGTGGTAGGCAACCGTGTCGCCATCCAGCTCGCTGAGTACACCTTGTTGGGCGCGTATAACACTTCCGAAATAACGGAAGTGGTCGATTGCCAATGGAATGTCGGCGGCCGTTGTTTCACGGATGGGTTTGCCATTGTCCCAAGTCTCGGCCTCGGCCAGAGTTGCGAGATTGTCTTCCATTGCTTGCGCGATATTGTGCAAGACTTGGCTACGTTCGGTAACGCTTGTCGCGCCCCAGGCAACTCTGGCGGCATGTGCCGCATCCAGAGCCGCTTCGATATCTTTGTCGTTGGATTGTGCAACCTGACATAGAACCTTTCCGTTAACAGGTGTTATATTGTCGAAATATTTACCATCTAAAGGGTCGACGAATTTACCGCCGATGTAGTTTCCATATTTCTCCTTGAATTGAAAAGTCATATTTTTTCTCCCTTTATGCGATACGCAATTGCCTGAAAATGTACCACAGAACAGGTTATACTAGTACCATTGCCAGCTTGTTGAAAGCACAGTAAGGAATCTGGCGTCGTCCCGTCCCGCGTTTCCTGATCAGCTATACTCACGTTCAATAATCTGATAAATAATGCTCAGTTGGTGTGGTTTCGGTGACAGTGTACTAATTATAGGATTACACAGTGTGACCGAATTGCTACCCGTATCGTTCTTCCCGCCATGGGTCGGCGTCGTTGTGGTAGCCTCTTACCTCCCAATAGCCGGGAACATCAATGTCGTTAAAGGTTATCTTGCGGACCCATTTGGCGCTTTTCCAGAAATACAGCTTAGGAATTACCACCCGTACCGGGCCGCCGTGCTCACGGCCTATGGGCTCTCCCTGCCAAGTGTGGGCAAGCAATACATCGTCGTCCTTGAAACGGTTCAGGGGGACGTTGGTGGTGTATCCGTCGTGACTGTGAAAGACGATAAAGTTGGCTTTGGGCAAGGGATTTACGGCTTTCAGGATGGTTCCGGCGGCAACCCCGCGCCAGATATTATCGTATCTTGACCAGGTGGTGACGCAGTGGATGTCGGAGATTATTTCCACCTGTTCCAAGGCCTGAAAATCATCCCAGTTCCAGACAACCGGTTTTTCCACCAGTCCGGCGACTTCAAGAGACCAGTCTTTCAGGGCAATATCTGGCTGAAGGCCCAAATCCAGAATCGGCCATTTTTTAGTCTCGGTTTGCCCCGGTGGAAGGCGTTTTTTCATCTTTTCAGCCCTTGCCGCGCATCAGCCTCGCTTCTTCGCGTTTCCAGTCGCGTTCCTTGTTGGTCGCCCGCTTGTCATAGGTATGCTTGCCCTTTGCCAGACCAAGTTCGACCTTGGCGATGCCCCTTTCATTGAAATATATCGACAGCGCCACCAGTGTCATTCCCTTGCGTTGCATGGATTCGACAAGCTTCCTTCTTTCCTTTTTGTGCAAAAGCAGCTTGCGGGGGCGCTTGGGGGCATGATTCTCGCGGTTGGCCGACTCATATTCGGGTATATGGGCATTCAGCAGGTAGATTTCATCCCCCTGCTCTGCCCCATATGCATCGGTTATGTTGGCCCGTCCCAGGCGCAACGACTTTACCTCGGTGCCGACCAGGATAATCCCGGCCTCAAGGGTCTCTTCGATATAATAGTCGTGACGCGCCTTGCGGTTTTGCGCCGCGAAATTGACGGATGTCTTTTTTCTTGCCATGGGATTTAGTTGAGAAGCCCAACTTTGACCATGGCTTCTTTCACCTTCCGCTTTGAGCCCTCGGTTATCTCGCACAATGGAAGCCGGGTGTCAGGCAGACACAAGCCGAGCAGGCTGGCGGCGTATTTTACCGGGCCGGGGCTGCTTTCACAAAACAGCGCCTGATGCAGCGGCATAAGTCGGTCTTGCAACTCGAAAGCGGTGTCGTAGTCGCCGCGTCGCCATGCGCTCTGCATGTCGGCGCATATCCTGGGGGCAACATTGGCGGTTACCGAAATGCAACCGTGGCCGCCTGCGGCAAGGAATGGTATGGCGGTACCGTCTTCGCCGGATAACTGGCAAAAGTCAGGGCCGGTCGCCAGACGCGTGACAATCGGTCTGGTCAAATCCTGGGTTGCGTCCTTGACCCCTATGATATTTGGCAATTCAGCCAAACGGGCCATGGTTTCGACGCTCATATCGACGACACTACGACCGGGTATGTTGTAGATAATAATCGGTATGCCGCCTTGGTCGTGGACTTCCCTGTAATGGCGATAGAGGCCTTCCTGGGTCGGCTTGTTATAGTAGGGCGTGACTACCAGAGCCGCGTCGGCACCTGCCTTTTGGGCATGACGGCTGAGCGCCACCGCCTCGGCGGTGGAATTGGAGCCGGCACCGGCAATCACCGGCACCTTGCCAGCCGCCGCATTGATACAGGCCTCAACCACTTCCATATGTTCCTGGTGGTTAAGTGTCGGTGATTCGCCGGTGGTACCGCAAGGGACAAGCGCGTCGGTCCCCTGTTCTATATGCCAGTCCACCATGGATCGAAAGGCGGACTCATCCACATTTCCGTCTTTGAACGGTGTCACCAGGGCGACTATCGAGCCCTTGAACATGGCTTCCTCCAAAAAAATAACAAAAAATGATGACGTTGAAAGTGGAACATACCCTTATCATTGGCAATGCGGCAAGCCGGGAGGAAATGTCCCTTCCCTTCCGGCTCCGTGTAGTGGGGGATAAGGATGTCGTTTATCAGGTGTCTTGCGTTCCTGATTATAATTGTTTCGCTGCCCGGACGGAGCGGTCTGGCATACGCCGATGGTGAGCTTACGAGCGACGACATTCGTCTTGCCAAGGCCGCATTCAAGGCAGTGGATACGGAAAAATGGACAAAGTTCCGCCGCATTGTTCCCCGGATCAAAAGCCATACTATAAGCAAGGTTCTCCGCTGGTTTAGTTATACCAGCCTGACTAGAGGCCCTTCTTTCGAGGAAATAGCCGGGTTTATGGATAAAAATCCGGGCTGGCCGCTGCAAAAAACGCTTCAACGCCGTGCCGAAGAGGCGATGAGCCGTAAAACCGGCGATGGTGTTGTTTTACTGTGGTTCAGCAAATACCCCCCGCTTACCGCCGACGGGATGGAGCGTTATGGCGCTGCCCTGTTGGCTGCCGGGGACCGGGAGCGTGGCCGGATGGTAATTCGCAATGCCTGGATCAAGGGTAATTTTGGCCGACGTCAGGAAAAATTTTTTTACAGGCGTTACCGCAAAATATTAAGCCGCAAGGATCATATCAGGCGGCTTGACCGGTTGTTGTGGGAAGGGCGTTACTGGCCGTCAATGCGGATGTTGTGGAAGGTTAACGCGGCGTACAGGGCGCTTGGCGAGGCCCGGATCATGCTTCGTAACATGCGGGGAAATGTCGATAAGGCGATAGCAAAAGTTCCCGACAGTCTGAAAAATGATCCGGGGCTGGTTTACGAGCGAGTTCGCTGGCGGCGGCTTAAGGGCAAATATTCTTCGGCCCGTAAACTTCTCGCCAGTGTAACCAATAACCCGGTACAGCCGGAAAAATGGTGGGGAGAGCGCTCCTTTCTCGCCCGGAACGCATTGCGGGAAGGTTATATTTCCGAAGCCTACGACATTGCCAGAAACCATGACGGCCTGAGCAAGGGAGCCGGTTTCGCCGAATCCGAATGGCTGGCAGGGTGGATTGCGATGCGCTTTCTCAAGGACAACAACATAGCCAAAAGTCATTTCATAACCATGTTGAAGGCGGTTAAATACCCTGTAAGCCGCGCCCGTGGCGCCTATTGGGCGGCCAGGGCCGAGGAGGCCATAGGGGGTAGTAATGGCAAGGCCGCAGAGGCCTGGTACAAGACTGCCGCAAGCTTTACCTCAACCTATTATGGACAGCTCGCGGCAGCCCGTTTGTCGCCCGGACATTCAATAAAGCTTCCGTCTGACCCAAAGCCTACCGGCAACGAGATCAAGGCATTCAATAAACACGATTTGGTCCGGGCGGTGCGGGCCTTGGGAAAACTCAAGGAAGGTGACCGTATTGCTCCTTTCATAACCGCATTGAGCAGATTCAAAAAAACTCCTGGCTGGCGCAAGTTATGTGCGTCTTTGGCTCGCCTTGCGGGGCGCCCCGATCTGGCTGTATGGGTCGCCAGGAAATCCAGGCGTGATGGCAGGGCATTGATCGAGGTCGGGTATCCGGCGCTGGTCCCTCCTTTGCTTCCCGCCCCTTACCGAAACCCGGCTGTCGAAATTCCTCTTATGTTGGCTATGGTCCGTCAGGAAAGTGCGTTCTATGCTAGGGCGATAAGCAGCGCCGGTGCCCGGGGGTTGTTACAGGTCGTTCCCCGAACCGCCAGAAGAATGGCGCGGAAAATAAAGATTCCATACTCAAGGAAGCGCCTGATTGCCGATGCGGACTATAATCTTGTTATTGGCCAAGCCTATATATTTGAATTAATTAATAAATTTAAAGGATCATACATACTTGCCCTGGCCTCATACAATGCCGGACCGGCGCGGGCGACCCGCTGGATACGTAATAACGGCAACCCCCGGGAAGATTCCGTTGACGCCATAGACTGGATCGAAATGATTCCCTTTGCCGAAACCCGCAACTATATCCAGAGGGTTCTTGAGAACCTTCAGGTATATCGGCTGCGCCTTGCCGATACGGAAGTTGCTCTGAATCTGGAAAACGACTTGAATCGCTAGGAGCGGGCAGCGGGGCAACCAGGTACGGAAATACCCCAGATATCAGGCGGTGCTTGTGGTTATTCTTTTTTGACTGATGTTAGCTGACGGCGTTTTGGGAGAAATTTTGCCAGCCTGTCCCGACTTCACTTTGTCGTGGTCTGACTTTGCTCCGTCATGGATCGGCTTGACTTCGACTACACCGGCGCTCTTTTTAACGTCGACGACGTCGTCCTTTTTTTCGATAATCCGCTTGCAGTGGCCTTCAAGGAACGCCCCGGCGTCGATTGACAGATCTTCGTGCAGGATGTCGCCGATTACATGGGCCGTCCTGGCCAGGTTTACCGAGCGTGCTTTTATTTCGCCATTAACATGGCCATGGACATGAACCGTGTCGGCAATTATTTTACCTTTTATACTGGCGCTTTCTCCGACTATCAGAACCTTGGTCATTATATCGCCATCGACATTTCCGTCGGCATGAATATCACCATCGCTCTTAAGATTTCCGATGACATGAAGATCGGCGCTTATCAAAGACGGAGGGTGGCTTTTTGACGCTTTGGAAGTAGATTCCTGGGTGTTGTTTGACCCCTTTTTAGTTCTGGAAAACATAGCGTCCTGCCTTTATAAAATTTGATGGATTTCTGGTCTTTTTCATAAAAGTTATCTCGTAGTGCAGATGAGGCCCGGTGCTGCGACCAGTGTTGCCGAGAAGAGCTATATTTTGGCGAAAATTGACCTTGTCGCCCTTTTTTACAAGGATCTTGTTCAAATGACCATAGCGGGTCTTTATTCCTGCCCCGTGGTCGATTTCGATCAATTTTCCATAATGTCCCTTCCAGCCGGCAAATGTTACCACGCCGGGAGCGGTCGCATATACTCTGGACTTTAGCGTGGCGCCCATGTCGAGGCCATAATGGGCGCTCCATTTACCGTTGACGGGATCGCGTCTTTTGCCGTAGCTGCTGGTTATACGATACGAAACCAGCGGAGGTGACAGCGGCATCTTGCGCATGACCGCCTGAAGGGATTCCGAATTACGTAGCTTGTCGCTCAGATAAGACATGCTCACATTGAGTTTATCGGCAGGCAGTCCGGTATCTGGTTTGGCGGCGATAAACGGCCCACCCTGGCCCTGGTCGCCGTCCGCCAGAAGGAGTCTTGCGACTTTCAGCCCGGTCATGTTGACTACTTTCTGCATGGTATCGATATAGGCTTCGGTACCATCTGTCAGCCGCTGTACGGATTGCATTTCGGTTTCCTGCAGGCTGGCAAGGCGGGTTTCCATCTCCTTGATGTAGCGCCGCATTTTGGTACCGTCAAAAATTGACTTGTTGCGCTCTGCCAGGGCCGTTTGCAGGTCGTTCTCAAGAACATTCAGATTTTCCTTGAGGTTTTCATTGCCATTTTCCAGTGTCCCGATTTTAGACTTGGAGTCGGAAAGCTGGCCTTTCAGATATTCGCTTGTCGCAATAACCATTTCGCGTTCTTTTTCGGTGGAAGCAAGCTTGTTAGACACCGACTTGAGACCTTGCTGCAGGGAGGTGTTTTTCTGAACCAGCCCCAGCATTATGTCGTGGTTTTCCTTCAGATCATTGGTTATCGAAGCGAATTTATCCTGATATGTGGCAACTTCTTTCAGCAGGCTGCGATACGCCAGACGGGCGTTGGCTATCTGATTGTCTTTGGCGACAATAAGCTTGTCGTGTAACATGAAGCTGATTGATGCGAAGGCGGTCCATGCGCCGAACAAGACAAACGCCCCCACCAGGGCAATTTGTAAACGGCGGGAAAAGACAAAATACGAGACATTGCCACCGGTTCGAAGGTGAAACTGACGCTCGGGGAACAGGCGCTCAACCACCTGCCTCAGCAAGGTCATAAAATTATCATGACGCATCCTGGTTGCGCTGTTCAATTTCCCCCACATCTTCCCGTCTACAGCTCCCTTTACGATTTTTTAACCAACCGAGTGAAGGTATACTGCAAGTATCCTGTCTTGCAAGCATCCATTGCCTTCTGCAATGCTGTTTATTGGTAGGCGGGGCAATTTTTCCTGTCTCCGGCGATATTATCTAGGACAAGGTTATTATCAGTGAGCATTGGTATTAGGGCCATAATCGGATGATTTTAAAAGGACCGGGGCTGAGCAACCCCGCTATCTTTATCGCAACATGGTTCGGAGCCGGTCTTTTGCCGCTGGCGCCCGGAACCTGGGGCTCGCTGGCGGCGTTACCATTTGCCTGGATTATCCAGCTTTATTTTGGCTGGCCGGGACTTCTTGTCGCCTCGATTGCGGTATTCGCGATCGGAGTCTGGAGTGCCGATGCTTATGTCCGCCTGAGCGGCCGCGAGGATCCGGGGGCGGTTGTAATCGACGAGGTTGCCGGTCAATGGCTGGTTTTACTGCCGATATCACCGGACCCGGTTCTTTATGCTGTCGGTTTCGTTCTGTTTCGTATTTTTGATATCTTCAAGCCGTGGCCGGCCGGATGGGCCGACCGCAATATCAAAGGTGGCTTTGGGGTGATGATAGACGACATCCTCGTTGCCCCGTACGGAGCCGCAATTCTTTATGCTTTCAGCCTGATTTGGGGGGGCTGATGGAATTTCCGGAAAACCTTATGGGGCTTGCCGAAGAGGCTATAAGCGCCTGCCGCAACGCCGGTCTGCGCCTTGCCGTTGCCGAATCATGCAGCGGTGGGCTGATCGCCGGTTGCCTGACTGCCGTGGCCGGGGCTTCCGAGGTGCTGGAACGTGGTTTTGTCGTATATTCCAACCAATCCAAAGCCGATATGCTTGGTGTTCCCCAAGCCCTGATGGAGGCTAAAGGCGTGGTTAGTTCCGAAGTTGCCTGTGCCATGGCCAGGGGGTGCGTCGAGTATTCCAACGCCGGAATTGGGCTGGCGGTGACCGGAATTGCCGGTCCCGGCGGCGCCAGTGCGGAAAAACCGGTCGGCACGGTTTATATAGCGATCACCAGGAAAGGTGCAGAGACCACGCATGAAAGGCACTCTTTCAAGGGAAACCGGGCGTCGGTGCGCCGTCAAACGATCGAACACGCCCTGAAGATGATTAAGCGCATCGCAAATTGAGGTTTTTATGAACGGCATTTCATACGTAGTAACAATATACAACAAAGCTGATTTTATCCCGGCGATGATTGAGGGATTAAAACGTCAGACGGGTGATTTCGCGCGTGAATTCATATTCGTCGATGATGGATCAAGTGACAATTCACTGGAAATACTGGAAAGCCTTACGCACGATTGGCCGGATCGGAAAATTATTTGCCAGGACAACGCCGGACCAAGTGTGGCGACCAATGTTGGCGCCGCCGGTGCACGGTATAAGTGGCTGAAATTCGTTGATGGAGACGACGTTATAGCACCCTGGACGAGTGAAAAGATGATCCAGGCATGCGAAAGTTACGATCTGGACGCGCTTTATTCCATTCCCGATGTCGATAAAAGGCAGTTCCATCTTTATCCGGACGGGATACTGGACCTGCCGTCGCCGGGGCAAATGGATATTGAGCCCCTTGCCGAGCCAATGGCTTTGGCGATGCGAAGCGGCCTCTATGGGATGACCAACATAATCGTCCGGCGCGAAGCGTTTGAGGCGGTCGGGGGATGTGATACCGGGGTATTCGTCCAGGAATTCTCCCTGCCGCTTCGTCTGGCACGAAAGCATAAAATAGGTCTGACAAGAACATTTCTCAATGTTGCCCCGAAAGAAGCAGAGGGCCGCGTTTCAGGTATTCCGGTGCAAATCCTTTACGATATAACCCTCAGCCAGAAAAATTTTCTCGAGCAGAACCGGGATATTCCCTTTCTCCAGAAGCATTTCCTGGCCCGCAGGGCAATTGGCCGGGGGTGGAAATGGATGCGCCGCCAAAACGGTAAAAGCCTCTTCTCGTCGCGCTTCGCTTTATATGTATGGGCGCAACTGCGGCTGCCGGTTCCGGCTTCTCTGGCGATGCGTATGGCTCTCGAAGCGTTTGACGATGTCCCTGGAATCAGGCGGGTTTCAGGCTAACCGTAAAGTTTTTGTGCTCTTTTCTCGAATGCCGAAATCATGATTTTCACCGCTTCGTTAAAGACCAGACCGATAGTTTTTTCCAGCAGGTACGAGTTGAACTCAAAATCGACCATAAAATCTATCAGGCATTGACCGTCTTCCGTTTCCTTGAAAACCCAGTGGTTGTTGAGGTATCTGAATGGTCCCTCTGAATATGAAACGTCAATCCGTCGCGGCCTGTCCAGGGTTACGCTGGTGATGAACTTTTCACGAAACATCTTGAAGCCGATTGTCATGTCGGCGGTAATCGTGTCGCCTTCACGCTTGCGGATATTCGCGGACAGACACCAGGGGAGAAATTCGGGATACTTCTCGATATCGGCGACAAGATCGAACATACGATCGGGGCTGTACGCAAGTACGCGTTTTTCGGCATGGGTCGGCATGGCTGCGGATCATAAATGTCGGCGGATACTAATGGTAGCGCCAAGTTCAGGATAATTTTAAAAAGATCTGGAATTTTCTTTGCTGATCACTCTCTGCCGGGGGAATTTAACGGTAACGGTAGTCCCTGTCCCGACCTCGCTTGAGATATCCATGCTACCGCCATGCAATTTCGCCATATCCTTGACCAGTGGTAGCCCAAGACCGGTTCCCCTGTGTTTTCTCGCGATCTCACTGTCAATCTGGCCGAACGGTGCCATTGCCTTTTTAATGTTATTCTCGGCAATGCCTATTCCGGTATCGGTAATCGCCAGTTCAATACCGCCATTCGGCTCGACACATGCACTCACCGTAGCCCGCCCGCCATTTGATGTGAATTTGACGGCGTTGGACAACAGATTAATGATGATTTGCTTGACCATGCGTTTGTCCGCCTGCAATAGCGGCAGATTGTCGTCGGCCCGTGCATCAAGCGAGACCCCGGCTGCCTTCGCATGAACGCGGACCATTTCCATGGCATCATCTATGCTTGTCCTCAGGTC
>CAZEFJ010000015.1:0-5593 GCA_964511465.1 uncultured Hyphomicrobiales bacterium | reverse complement strand
GAATTTGCAAAAACCCGGGTAAGGTCGGCGTTGCGCATTTCCACTTCATCGACCAGACGGTCCATCGAGGACTGACGGTAAACGACAATTAGAATTGTCGATACCACAACGATCGCGGCCAGACTGGTAAGGGAAAAATAACGGAGGAGTTTGAACATTGTTCACCATGGATTAACCGTCGATCCAGCCTACTTAATAGCATATCCTTGCTTAAGTTTAGTGAAATTATCGTCGGCGTGGTAAGACGATCTTGTCAGAGGTGATGATGCAACCATACGAAACCCTTTTGCAAGGCCAAGGCGCTTCAGTTCGTCGAATTCGTCCGGTGTAACAAAGCGTATGACCGGAGCATGGTCGGGGGTTGGCTGCAGATACTGCCCAATAGTCAGGAAATCGACACCGGCGGACCGCATATCGTCCATTACCTGCAACACCTCTTTTTTTTCCTCGCCCAGGCCGACCATTATTCCGGACTTGGTGAATATCGAGGCGTCCAGTTCTCTGGCCCGATCCAATATCCTGAGCGAATGGAAGTATCTGGCGCCTGGACGAATAGTTGTATAAAGCCTCGGCACCGTTTCCAGATTATGATTGAACACATCCGGTTTTGCCGCAATTACCGCTTCCAGGGCACCTTTCTTGTTACGAAAATCAGGGGTTAATACTTCTATGGTGGTTTCCGGCGAGGTCGCCCGTATGCGTTCTATACAGCGGACGAATTGCCCTGCCCCGCCATCGTCAAGGTCGTCCCGGTCGACCGAGGTAATAACCATATGCCTGAAGCCCATCTTCGCTGCCGCAGTCGCCAGATTGTCAGGCTCCTGCGGGTCCACTGCGCCGGGTTTTCCGGTTTTTATATTACAAAAGGCGCAAGCCCTGGTGCAGATGTCACCGAGAATCATCACCGTCGCATGTCGGCGCTGCCAGCACTCGCAGATATTCGGGCAAGCGGCCTCTTCACAGACGGTGTGAAGATTGCTTTGCCGCATTAGCCGTCTGGTTTCACCAAATTCCCTGGAAGTAGGTGCCTTGACCCGTATCCATGGAGGTTTTACCAGTGGCGAAGGTTTGCTAACCTTGTTCATTGTCCCGATGCGCCTAAGGTTTTTTATTCGCTCGATTCTTAAGGATTACTATATCACCGGGATAGCCGTAGCTAAGCATTATACGGGCGCGTTCTTCCAGCATGTCCGGGTCCAGGCTTCCGGGGGTGAGCAGTCCTACTTTGTTTTCCAGATTTTTGCGAATAGACGCGGTACGGGCATATTCTTTTTTTGATGCCTCAACTCTCTTGGAAAGAACGCGCCAGGCGTTAATTCCCCGTTCGCCATGAAATAGATTATAGGCGAAGTATCCGAATACGAATATGCAGATTAAAGGCCCGACGACATAACGGGCGCGTGATCTAAATTCAGAAAAAAAACTCATGACAATTGCGGAACCGCGCTTTTTATTTCTGTTACGCGTCCACAATCCCGACCCGCACCGATTATATGTAGGCAAAAGTTAATGAAAGGTTATTTTATTAGCTATCCGTCCCTGTCACCCTCTATCCTTAGCTTGTACTTGAACATGCTCCAGGGTTACACCGCGGTATGACATCTCCATACACAATTTCTGAAGATGGCTCAGATTGGAGGAGCAAGTGGTTGAACGCCTTCATGATAGCAACCATTTGGGCCAACTTGATCGTTGCTATTTTGGGAACGGTGGAGCCGCTTGCCGCAACCCACGGAAGCTTTTTCCAGGACTTTGAGATTTTTTCGGTGGCCGTATTTTCCATCGAATACATACTTCGGATATGGATTATCGCGAAAGGCAAAGACAAACGGTTTCATCATCCTGTCGCCGGTCGTATACGCTATGCCCTGACGCCCATGGCCTTGATCGACGCGATCGCCGTCCTGCCGTTTTACCTTGGTATCTTTATTGCGATCGATCCCCGGGCGATGCTGCTTTTCCGGCTTATGAGGTTTCTTAAGCTGACACGCTATTCCGTCGCCCTGAGTATCCTTGGTTCGGCCGTATACAGTCAACGCAAGGCGCTTGGGGCGACTTTGGTGATCATTCTTACCCTTCTGGTGTTTTCTTCCAGCGTCATCTATCTGCTCGAAAAGGATACCCAGCCCGAAGTCTTTGCCTCGATCCCCCAGGCGATGTGGTGGGGAATGGCGACACTGACCACTGTGGGGTATGGCGATATCACCCCGATATCGGCTGCGGGCAAGGTGTTTGGGGCATTTATCATGTTTCTCGGGGTTGGCATGATCGCGCTGCCGACGGGCATATTGGCAAATGCCTTTGCCAGCGAGCTGCGCAAGCACGAATTCGTGGCAAGCTGGAACATGGTTGCCTCTGTGCCTCTTTTCGCCAGTCTTGATGCGTTGAGCATTTCGAATATCGTAGGCATGCTTGAACTAAAGATTATGCCGCCGAACTATACGATCCTCGAACGCGGCGACAGGGCGGACGCGATGTACTTCATTTCCTTCGGAGAGGTGGAGGTAAAGATCAAACCTGAACCGCTGCACTTGAAGGCGGGTGATTTTTTCGGCGAGATTGCCCTGCTTAAGGAAACCACACGCACCGCCACCGTGATCGCAATTACCGAGTGTCAGCTTATGGTTCTTAGCAGCGACGCCTTAAAGCGTCTTATTCGGGACAACCCGGAACTGCATAAAACCCTTGATGAGGTAATGAAACGGAGAGTCGCTGAACTGGAAAAAACCGAATCGGCAGAATCAGGCTGAAATAGCCGTGCCGAATGGTTTGGTTAATTTTTTTCATGCTCGGCGATGATCGCCATGAATGTTTCGGCGTAGCGTTTCAGCTTTGCCTCGCCAACCCCCGGAAGCTCTGCGAACAGGTGCGGCTGAAGGGGCCTGACAAGCGCCATCTCGACAAGCGTCGAGTCGTGAAAGATGACGTAGGGAGGAACCCCTTGCTCTCGGGCTATATCCAGCCTCTTTTCCTTTAGCTTCATGAACAATGCTTCGTCTTTCGGATCTTCAATAATTATTTTGACTTTGTCGGCCCTTGCCTTGTCGGCTTTCCTCGCCGCCGGGTCGTGCCTCAGCTTTATTTTGCGCTCGCCACGGAGGACCGGGCGGTATTCGGAACCGAGCAACAAGCCGCCGTGCCCCTCGCTATCGACCACCAGCAGTCCCACGGCAGTTAGCTGGCGGAATATCGACTGCCACTCGCGCCGGCTCATATCCTTGCCGACCCCGTAGGTCGGCAGGCGGTCATGGCCAAACTTTCTTATCCGTTCGGTATCGCCGCCCGTAAGCAGATCGATAAGGTGCCCGGCGCCGAATATCTGGTCGGTTCTAATGACCGCCGAGAGAGCCTTTTGAGCCGCTTCGGTGCCGTCGAAGCTGTCCACCGGTTCGATGCAGGTGTCGCAATTGCCGCAACCGCCTTCCCCGCCGTTGCCGCTGCCGGTTTCGCCTAAATACTCAAGCATCACATGGCGACGGCAGCGGGTTGTTTCACAGTAGCCGAGGAGCGCGTTAAGTTTCTGCTGCTCGATCCGTTTCTGTTCGTCCGGGGAGCTGGAATTCGTGACGAATTGCCGCTGCATCGCCACGTCCTGCATGCCATAGACCATCCATGCTTCGGAAGGCAGACCGTCGCGACCGGCCCGGCCGGTCTCCTGGTAATAGGCCTCAATGCTTTTGGGCAGGTCCATGTGAGCGACGAAGCGGACATCCGGTTTGTCGATGCCCATGCCGAAAGCAATGGTGGCGACGATAATCACGCCGTCCTCACGGATAAAACGATCCTGGTTGAGCGAGCGCACCGCGCTGTCCAGTCCGGCGTGATAAGGCAGCGCCTTGTAGCCTATATCGGCGAGCATGGATGCCGTCTCATCGACCTTTTTGCGCGACAGGCAGTATACGATACCGGAATCCCCTGCATGGCCGTCTTTAAGAAAACGCAGTAGTTGCTTTTTTGGGCTTTCCTTGACCGCCACCCGGTAGCGGATATTGGGTCGATCAAAGCCGGAAACGAATATCCGTCCGTCGGCAAGCTCCAGGCTTTCGGCGATATCCCTGCGGGTCGGACCATCCGCGGTGGCGGTCAGGGCCAGCCGGGGAACCCCGGGAAAACGATTGCGAAGCACGGTTAGGCGGCGGTATTCGGGGCGAAAGTCGTGGCCCCATTGAGATACGCAGTGGGCCTCGTCGATGGCGAAAAGGGCCAGTTCCGAATGCTCCAGCAGTTCAAGGAAGGAATTTTTAAGCAGCCGTTCCGGGGCGACATATACCAGGTCCAGAACCCCGGCCCGAATATGCCCCTCGACTTCACGGGCCTGCCCCGGTGACAGTGACGAGTTGAGTGCCGCCGCTTCGATCCCCAACTGTCGCAATGCCGCCACCTGATCGCGCATCAGGGCAATCAGCGGCGAGATGACCACGGTGACACCTGAACGGCACAACGCCGGAATCTGGTAACAGAGTGACTTGCCGCCTCCGGTCGGCATTAATACCAATCCGTCACCACCGGCGATTACATGGTCAACTATCTCCGCCTGCCGACCGCGAAATGATTCGAAGCCGAATACGGAATTAAGAACTTCGCCGGGGTTCCTGTTCATGGAATCGACCTGTCACGCTTTTTCAAGATAACATTCAAGATTGGAATTGTTCTCTCCATGGTGCGATGGTTTCAGTAATTCTGGATATTTGGAAACAGCGGCAATTTAATTGCCGTTTTAGCAGGAAAAGGGGCTGGCCATAGCTATTTTCGACGCCGACGATAGATCTGATCAGACCGTTACCGGAAGCGTTTACGCCATTGGAGCATTCCTTATATGGGGGGCCTTTCCGTTATATTTCAAAGCGGTTGCCAGCGTTCCCGCAATCGAAGTTCTTAGCCATCGTATAGTTTGGTCGGTCCTATTCACAGCTTTTCTGCTGACGGTTATGGGACAGTGGCGTTTGGTCGGATCAGTCATGACTGACCGGCGGCTGTTGCTGACCTTGGCTTGTTCGGCGCTACTGATCTCGGCTAACTGGCTGATTTTTATCTGGGCGATTGCCAAGGGCTATGTGCTGGAGTCCAGCCTCGGTTATTTTATTTCGCCGATAGTCAACATATTGCTGGGGGCGGTATTTCTGGGTGAGCGCATGCGACGCTGGCAGTGGGTCGCGGTCGGACTGGCCGCCGCCGCCGTCGCTAATCTGATCATTAATATGGGCTCCCTGCCCTGGATTGCACTTACCCTGGCCTTTACTTTCGGCCTTTATGGACTGGTCCGCAAGGTCGCCAAGGTCGAGGCTGTTCCCGGTCTGTTCATCGAAACCGTTATTGTTTGTCCGCCAGCCCTGGCCTATCTGGTTTATCTGGGTATCGAGGGCGTCGGCAGGTTCGGCGGCGGTGACCATGGTGTCGACGGGCTGCTTGCCATGGCCGGTGTGGTTACCGGGGTGCCGCTGATTCTGTTTGCCAAGGCGACAAAGCGGCTACGTTTGGCGACGGTGGGATTTTTCCAGTATATTACCCCAAGCTCTCATTTTGTCATTGCCGTGTTCTTCTTTGCCGAACCGTTCACCAGAGTGCACATGGCAACCTTCTCGGTGATCTGGCT
>CAZEFJ010000014.1:0-24186 GCA_964511465.1 uncultured Hyphomicrobiales bacterium | reverse complement strand
GTCGGTAAGATCATCGGCGGGAACGTAGATAGCCTGGACCGAGGTAATAGAACCTTTCTTGGTCGAGGTAATGCGTTCCTGAAGAGTCCCCATTTCAGTCGCCAGGGTAGGCTGATAGCCAACCGCCGATGGAATCCGCCCCAAAAGGGCCGAGACCTCTGAGCCGGCCTGGGTAAAGCGGAAAATATTGTCGATGAACAACAGAACGTCCTGGCCTTCCTCGTCGCGGAAATACTCGGCCAGGGTAAGGCCGGAAAGCCCGACTCTTGCCCGTGCTCCCGGCGGCTCGTTCATCTGGCCATAGACCAATGCCGCCTTGGATTCATTACCTTCGAGGTCGATAACACCGGATTCTATCATTTCGTGGTAAAGGTCATTTCCCTCACGGGTCCGCTCGCCAACCCCGGCGAACACCGAATATCCGCCATGCCCCTTGGCAATATTGTTTATCAGTTCCATGATTATCACGGTCTTGCCGACACCGGCGCCGCCGAACAGGCCGATCTTGCCGCCCTTGGCGTAGGGCGAGATCAGGTCGACTACCTTGATCCCGGTGGTCAGGATTTCCGATTCGGTCGATTGCTCGACAAAATCCGGGGCTGACCGGTGTATCGGCATGGTCTTTTTGTGGCCGATGGGTCCGCGTTCGTCAATCGGCTCACCGATGACATTGATGATACGTCCCAGCGTCTCCGGCCCTACAGGCACATTGATCGGCTCTCCCGTATCACTGACCTCCTGGCCCCGTTGCAGTCCCTCGGTGGAATCCATGGCTATGGTCCTGACCGAATTTTCACCAAGGTGCTGGGCCACTTCAAGGATCAGCTTCTTGCCCTGGTTTTCACAACGCAGGGCATTGAGAATACTCGGCAGATCGCCGTCGAATGAAACATCGACAACGGCGCCCATAATCTGCGTTACTATACCCTTGCTTTTCTTCGCCATGCTCAGTGCTCCTGGTGAACAGAATCTAAAAAATTAAAATTACAGCGCCTCGGCGCCGGAAATTATTTCAACCAGCTCTTTGGTGATGAATGCCTGACGTGTCCGGTTGTAGGTCAGGGTCAGGTTGTCGATCATATCACTGGCATTCCGGCTTGCACTGTCCATTGCGGTCATTCTCGAGCCATGTTCCGAGGCCGAGCTTTCCATCAGCGCCTGGAATGCCTGGACCGATATATTACGCGGCAGCAATTCGGCCAGGATGTCTTCTTCCTCGGGCTCGAATATAAACATCGCCTTCGCTTCGTCCGGTGTTTTCTCTTCTCCGGACCCTTTGTCGTCACCGGGGACGGCAAAGGGGATAATCTGCTGACGGGTGACGATTTGGGTCATCGCGGATTTAAAGCGGTTGAAAACCATGGTGCAGATATTGAAATCTCCGGCCTCGAACATGGTTATGATCTTGTCGCCGATTGTCGCCGCATCGGAAAAATTAATGCCCTTGCGACCGATGTCTTCGATACTTTCGACTATATCGTCGCCGAATTCCCTGTTAAGCGCCTCTCGGCCCTTGCGTCCGACGCAGAATATCCTAACTGTTTTTCCTTCGGCCTTAAGCTCGTGAGCCATATTTCTTACATCGCGGACGATAGAGCCGTTGAAGCCGCCGCATAATCCCCGGTTAGCGGTAAATGCCACCAGCAAATGGTTCTGATCTTCGCCGGTTCCCGCCAGCAGCGGCGGGGCACCTTCTACATTGGCGATACTCTCGGACAGGGAAACCAGCATCCGCTCCATGCGTAAGGCATATGGTCGCGCGGCTTCGGCCGATTCCTGAGCCCGGCGCAGCTTTGCCGCGGCTACCATTTTCATCGCCGAGGTGATCTTCCGCGTCGATTTGACGCTGTTGATCCTGATTTTCAGGTCTTTTAGGCTTGGCATAAGGCGTAGTCCCGACTAACCCCGGTTACTCAACTGAACGATTTTACAAAGACTTCAAGCAAACTGGAAAGCTTGGCCTCGGTGTCTTCGGATAGCGATTTTTCGGTACGTATAGCATCTAGAATATCGGTGCCGTTGGCCCTGACATCACTCAGCAGGCTGCTCTCGAACCGGGTCACGTCGTGGACGTCGATTCCATCCAGGTATCCCTTGACCCCGGCGAAGATGACCACAACCTGCTCTTCCGTTGCAAGCGGTGAGTACTGAGGCTGTTTGAGCAGCTCGGTCAGTCTCTCGCCACGGGCAAGCAGACGTTGGGTCGAGGCATCAAGATCGGAGGCAAACTGCGAAAATGCCGCCATCTCACGATATTGAGCCAATTCCAGCTTGATCGAGCCCGCGACCTGCTTCATCGCCTTGATCTGGGCCGACGAGCCAACCCGGCTAACCGACAGGCCGACGTTAACCGCCGGACGGATGCCCTTATAAAAAAGCTCGGTCTCGAGAAATATCTGGCCGTCGGTGATTGAGATAACGTTGGTCGGAATATAGGCGGAAACATCACCGGCCTGAGTTTCAATCACCGGCAATGCGGTAAGAGAGCCGCCGCCGTGCTCTTCATTCATCTTGGCGGCACGTTCCAGCAAACGCGAGTGGAGGTAAAAAACATCACCCGGATACGCCTCACGCCCCGGCGGACGCCGCAGCAGCAGGGACATCTGGCGGTAGGCCACGGCCTGCTTGGAAAGATCGTCATAGAAAATTACTGCATGCATCCCGTTGTCGCGGAAAAACTCGCCCATGGTGCAACCGGTGTAAGGCGCCAGGAACTGGAGCGGCGCAGGCTCCGATGCGGTCGCCGATACGACGATGGAATATTCCATCGCCCCGTTATCCTCAAGCGTCTTGACCAGACGCGCCACGGTCGAGCGCTTTTGTCCGATTGCAACATAGATACAGTAGAGCTTGTGGGATTCGTCGTCGCTTTGGTTAATCTTTTTCTGATTGAGGATGGTATCGATTATTACCGCGGTCTTGCCGGTCTGGCGGTCGCCGATTATCAACTCGCGCTGGCCGCGGCCGATCGGGATCAGGCTGTCGATTGCCTTGAGCCCGGTTTGCACCGGCTCGTGTACTGATTTCCGGGGAATGATTCCCGGTGCCTTAACCTCGACCCGGGACCGTTTCTTGGCATTTATCGGACCCTTGCCGTCGATCGGATTGCCCAGCCCGTCAACGACCCGGCCAAGAAGCTCCTTGCCGACCGGAACGTCGACGATATTGCCGGTACGTTTGACGGTATCGCCTTCCTTGATGTAGCGGTCGTCGCCGAAAATAACAATGCCGACATTGTCTGCCTCAAGGTTAAGCGCCATCCCCATGATCCCGCCGGGGAATTCCACCATCTCACCGGCCCGGACATTGTCCAGCCCATAGGCCCTGGCAATGCCGTCACCGACGGATAGAACCTGCCCGACCTCGGCGACTTCGGCCTCGGTCCCGAAATTTGATATCTGATCCTTCAAGATTGCGGAAATTTCCGCAGCCCGGATTTCCATTACTTAACTCCCATCATTGCAAGCTGCAATCGTTGCAGTTTGGTGCGAAGCGAACTATCGACCATACGTGAGCCGACCTTGACCATCAGGCCGCCAAGAAGGCTTGGGTCTACTCCGGTGCTGACGGAAACCTTTGTTCCCAGCGCCGTCTTTAGCGAAGCCGCAATATCGTTTAATTGTTTTTTGGTTAGTTTCCTGGCCGAAATCACCTCGGCAGTGGCCTCGCCACGGTACGCCGCCAGTATGCCCAGATACGAGCGGATCATATCCGGAAGTGCCAGCAGGCGGCGGTTATCCGCGACAACGCCGACAAAACGTCTGGTTAATTCACACATCGAGGATTTTTCCATAATTTTAGCCAGGGCATGACCCTGTTCGACGCGTGACGTAACCGGCGAACGCATCAGTCGGCCCAGATCATCGTTTTCACGAATCATTGTGCCCAGAACATTTAAGTCGTCGGCAACCTGATCGAACTGCTTTTCCGCTTCCGCCAGCCCGAAAAGAGCCGTTGCATAGCGTCCCGCAAGTCCGGTAGCGCCGGTGGTCCCTGATGACACCTAAAAAAACCCCGATACAGTTTCAAAAAAATTCATAAATGTGACAACCCCGGAATCCCTTACAGGGGTATAATCTCGCACCAAGAGCGGAGGTTGTCTAGCATACTAGATAATGCCTTGCAAGGCGGCCTATATCACTGAGTTGAGGTATCTCAAGAACGGTGGATCGGTATCCGCCATGTTGGCCCTGGCCGCGGATGTGACGAGCGTCACTGCATATCGCTGTTTTCCTTGTTAGCCTCGGCCATCGTCCGCGTTTGCCTTACACAATCGGGGAGACCGTTGCCATGATTGCCGTGCCTTCATCAGGTATACATGATCGCCAAATGGGCAGAAATGACGAATCCGCGATAGCCATGCCAAAACTGACCATTCTGGTTATCGACGACAGCCGGTTTGCCCGTACTATCATAAAGAACTCTCTTTGCTCTTTCAGCTTCATCGGGAAAATTATCGAGGCCGGTGATGCCGTAGACGGACTGCAACTGCTGAAGACCGGCAACGATCCGATCGACCTTATCCTGCTGGATAACGAAATGCCGTTGCTTACGGGTAAGGAGTTCACCCTGACGGTGCGCCTGGACGCTGATTTCCCGGAACCTGAAATCCCCATAATAATGATTTCCCACTGTACCGATCAGCCCAGGGTGGTCGCCGCCCGCAACGCCGGAATTAACGAATTCCTGGCCAAGCCGTTTTCCGCCAGGGATCTTTATCAGCGCATCTGCTCGACCATTCTTAATCCTCGTCCGTTTATCAGGGCAAAAAATTATGTCGGACCCGACCGCCGCTGGATAAAACGGGATCAGAAATGCAAAAACGATAATCATGGGCAATCTCTGGCCGCCCCG
Organism: uncultured Hyphomicrobiales bacterium; assembly: GCA_964511465.1. Classification (GTDB taxonomy): domain Bacteria; phylum Pseudomonadota; class Alphaproteobacteria; order Rhodospirillales; family 2-02-FULL-58-16; genus JAZFTA01. The sequence goes on along the minus strand of CAZEFJ010000014.1, from coordinate 19,332 downwards.
CTTAACGAGCTTCAGAAAAAGTTGTCGGTCGTATGATGCAATCTACATGAAACTGTAGGGGTCGACGTCCGCCTGAACCCGGACTTTTCCCGGCAGCTTCACGGATTCCAGCCATCCTCTGAGATATGACGAAATATTTACGTTTTTTGCCGCCTTTACCAGCAGCCGCCTTCTGTGCCTTCCTCTGAGCAGGCTTAAAGGTGCCGGTGCCGGCCCCAGAACCTGAACGTCTTTTGCCGCAGGTGCGGCCCGGGCCAGCATCCTCGCCGCCGTATCGGCGGCCCGTTCATCCGCACTAGATACGATTAGCGCCGCCAGCCTGCCGAAAGGTGGCATTCCGCTTTCTTTTCTTGATGCCGCCTCGGCCCGGATGAAAGATTCCCGATCCCCGGAAACCAGCGCCTCCATAACCGGATGTTCCGGCATGTAGGTTTGCAACATCACCCGGCCGGGTTTGCTTTCACGCCCGGCCCGCCCGGCGACCTGGTAAAGCAGTTGAAAGGTTCTTTCTGATGCCCGCAGGTCGCCCCCGGAAAGCCCAAGGTCGGCGTCCACCACCCCGACCATGGTTAGCTGGGGGAAATGGTATCCCTTGGCGATGATCTGGGTGCCTATTATAAGGTCGACCTGGTGGTTTTCGATCCGCGAGACCAGTTGCGCCGCCCCCTTTGGGCCGCTGACGATGTCGCTTACGGCGATTATTGTTCTTACTTCCGGGAACAGTAATGACGCCTCCTCGGCCAGACGCTCTACCCCGGGGCCGCAAACCGCAAGGCTGTTTTCGTTACCGCAGGATGGACATTCCCTGGGCCCCCGGATTCGATAGCCGCAATGATGGCATTCAAGATGACCGCCAACCGTATGGCGGTGGTCGACCAGCCAGGATGTGCAATTAGGGCATTGCAGACGATGACCGCATTTTCGGCACAGGGTAAGCGGCGCATAACCCCGGCGATTAAGGAACAGCATCGCCTGCTCGCCTGCCGCGAAGGTTTGTCCTAGCGCCGTTTTCATGCTCTCCGCCAGCCAGTTGCCGGATTTAAGTTTTTGCGTCCGCATATCTATTGCGCTGATTGCCGGCAGGCTTGCCCCGGCATGGCGCTCGGCAATGTGCATATGCGCATATCGCCCATCGTCGGCATTGGCAACGCTTTCAAGCGAAGGGGTGGCAGAGACCAGAACAATGGCAAACCCGCCCAGACTGGCCCGCACCACGGCCATGTCGCGGGCATTATATATGACGCCTTCTTCCTGCTTGAAAGATCCGTCATGTTCTTCATCGACTATGATCAGGCCAATATCCCTGAACGGAAGGAACAGCGCCGAGCGGGCTCCGACCACGACCCGGACATCGCCCTCGGCGACCGCGCGCCATGTGTCTCGACGGGATGCCGAACCAAGTTCCGAATGCCATTCGGCCGGGGCGGCCCCGAATTGTTCACGGAATCGGGCCAGCCACTGGGCGCTGAGGGCGATTTCGGGCAACAGAATCAGAACCTGGCGGCCGATCTCAAGGGCCGCTGAAATGGCCCTGAAATAGACCTCCGTCTTGCCCGATCCGGGAACCCCGTCAAGCAGGGAAACGGAAAATTCGCCGACTTTTACCTTGCTTTCCAGATCGGTGGCGATTGTTTCCTGCGATTGGGAAAGACGATGCCCGTCAAGCCGTAATTCAGGCCCCCCGGAAGCCGGGGCAATGTTGATAGTCCTGATCGCCCCGGCCTCGGCAAGGCCGCGAACGACCGATCTTCCGACTCCCGCTTTTGCCGCCAGTTCGGCTGCCGTTTGCGGCGAGCCTGCGTTCAGGGCGTCAAGCACCCGCAGTCTAGCTGCGGTCATACGGATGTCACCTGGCCCGGTCCCGCAGACATATGCGACAACCGGCTTGGGCGGGCTAAGGGCGGCGGGAACGCTCATTGCCATTTTCAGCACGGCCCCTTTTGGGCTAACCGTGTAGGCCGCCACCCATTCGATAAAACGGATCATCACCGGGCTTATCGGCGGCGCATCCATGCGGGCTATAACTTCTTTTATCCGGGCCTTGTTGAACTCGTTTGATCCCGGTCCCCATATCACGCCGGTCACTTGCCTTGAGCCAAGCGGCACCTTAACGAAATCACCGTTTGCGACGATAAGCTCCGGGCCTAGCCTGTAGTCGTAGGCGGATTTCAGTGGCAGCGGTAAAAGAACGCTGACTATATCTCCGGGCATATAACGGGAACTGGCGCGGGAATCTGGCATGGGTTACACTTTAGCCGTTATCGAATGAAAACGTAATCATCTGACGAAAGGCTTATTGATGACAGCCAATGATGACACGGCCACGGGCGGGAATGCGACAGTCTCTGCCGGACCCGACATTTCAAGTGCCGAGCCAAGCGCCGAGGTTATGGATTATATCCGCCGCAATCCGGATTTTCTAATTCGCCCGGAGGTGTTGGAAATTATTTCCCCAAAGGGACGATGGGACGGTGACGGGGTTGTCGATATGCAGCAGTTTATGCTGGAACGGCTACGCGATGAAATTGACAACCTGAGGAACTGCGCCCAGGAAGTTATAAACACCAGCCGCTCCAACATGTCGGTTCAGACCCGCACCCATGCGGCGGTTCTGGCGGTTCTTGCGGTCGGTGATTTCAATCATTTACTGCAGGTGATCGCCGATGATCTGCCATTGCTTCTTGATGTTGATATCGCCGCCATCGGATTTGAGCCACCGTATCAGCCTGACGATCCGCTTGAAACATCATCGATCCGCCATCTGGAAGAAGGCGCGGTTGACCAGTTGCTGGGCCCCGAAAGCGATATACTTCTGACAAGTTCTTTCAGCGATGACGGAACTTTTTTTGGTGAGGGGGCAGGCCTGGTCAGCTCCGCCGCAATAGCCAGAATAAGGCCCGGACTTACAACCCCGGCAGGGATTTTGGCGCTGGGTTCCCGTTCGCGGGTATTCCACTCCAGCCAGGGCAGCGAGCTTCTTTCATTTCTCGCCAGGGTGCTGGAAAGAGCCCTTCATCGATGGCTTGAGAAAAAATATTAGAATATATCCATGAACCAGCAGTTGACCGCAGAGCCGGCCGTCATCAGGGCTATCGAGGAATGGCTGAAACGTCTGGGCGATGAGCGTCGGTGCTCGCAAAACACCATTGATTCCTACCGTTACGACATGGTCGCATTCCTTACGTTTCTCAGCCAACACCTGGGTTTCGAGCCGGGGTTGCGCGATCTTCAAAATCTTAAGGCATCGGATTTTCGCAGCTACCTTGCCCGCCGGGCGGGCCAGCAAATGGCAAGGACTTCTACGGCGCGGGCAATGTCGGCTTTGCGCGGAATGTTCCGCCACCTTGAGCGCACCGGCCTTGTCCATAATCCGGCAATCAACAGCGTCAGAAGCCCCAGGCTAGGCAAATCCATACCCAAGGCGTTAAGCGAAGACGAGGCGCTGGAGGCGATGGATACAATCGGCGAACTTAGTGACGAAAACTGGATCGCCAAACGTGATACCGCGCTGGTGCTTTTGCTTTACGGCTGCGGACTTCGGATCGGCGAGGCATTGGGCTTGAACCGGGGCCAGGCCCCGCAGGTGGGGGGCTCTGACGTTATGACGATTACCGGCAAAGGCAACAAACAGCGGCTGGTTCCGGTATTGCCGGTGGTTGCAGAGGCGATAGAGCAATACATTGCCGCCTGCCCCTATCCGCAAGAGGCCGACACCCCATTGTTTCTGGGGGCGCGGGGAGGGCGGTTAAACCCCGGTGTGCTGCAACGGCAAATGCGCCATTTGAGGGGGCTGTTGGGGTTGTCTGAAACCGCTACTCCACATGCCCTGCGCCACAGCTTTGCCACTCACCTTCTTGCCGGAGGTGGAGATCTAAGGACTATCCAGGAACTTTTGGGGCACGCATCCCTGTCAAGCACCCAACGTTACACCGACGTCGATTCGGCCCATATGCAAAAAGTCTATCGCGACGCCCACCCAAGGGCGCGGCGGTAAAGGCCGCAATGTGGCCCGCCGTCACTACGGCGCGCCCGCGCAGGCGCCGAGCCTTGGCTCTGCGCCGTGAGCGACAAAAAAATGGAATCTTTCCATCTCATGCGGAAATAAAATCCAGGGTAACCCCCGTCTACATGTGGATGGCCCGGCCGGCTACCGCCAGGGCGGCTTCTTTAAGGGCCTCGCCCAAACCGGGGTGGGCGTGGCAGGTGCGGGCTATGTCCTCGGCGCTGCCGCCGAATTCCATAACCGCTACCGCCTCGGATATCAGATCACCGGCCAGCGGACCGACGATGTGAACGCCAAGCACCTTGTCGGTAACAGCGTCGGCGATAACCTTGACGAAGCCCTCGGTCTCGCCGATTGCCCGACCGCGCGAATTGGCGATGAACGGGAAAGTGCCGACCTTGTATTTAACCCCGTCTTTTTTCAGTGCGTCTTCGGTCCGGCCGACCGATGCGACCTCGGGCCAGGTATAGACGACGCCGGGGATTACGGCATAATTCACATGCCCGGATTGTCCGACCATATTCTCGACCGCCGCGATCCCTTCTTCCTCGGCCTTGTGGGCCAGCATCATCCCGCCGGTAACATCGCCGACTGCGTAGATTCCATCGACATTGGTCTTGAAGTTTGCGTCAATCTTGACGAAGCCCCGCTTGTCCATTTCGACCCCGATCTTGTCTAGACCAAGACCTTCGCTGAACGGCCGCCGTCCTATCGCCAGCAGTACGACGTCGCAATCCAGGGTTTCCGCCTTGCCCCCGGCCACCGGCTCGAAGCTGAGAGCAACCCCGGTCTTGGTGCTTTTCGCCCCGGTTACCTTGCTTGAAAGTTTTAGCGTCATGCCCTGCTTTTTCAGGGTCTTGGTCATCTGTTTGACCACGTCCGGGTCCATGCCGGGAAGTATCTGGTCAAGAAATTCGACAACCGTAACCTCAGCCCCCAGCCGCCGCCACACCGAACCAAGTTCCAGGCCGATAACCCCGGCCCCGATAACCGCCAGCTTGCCCGGAACCTTGTCAAGCGACAGCGCACCGGTCGAAGTGACTATCTTTTTCTCGTCGACCTCTACGCCGGGCAGCGGCGCCGATTCGGAACCCGTTGCGATCAGGATATTTTTGCTTTTAAGGACTTGCTTGTCGGTCCCCGATACCGTCACCTCGCCGGGCCCGGTTATCATCGCTGCCCCAACTACATATGCGACCTTGTTTTTCTTAAACAGGAATTCGATACCCTTGGTCAGGTCGTCGACCACCTTGTTCTTTCTTGCCATCATCGTTTTGAGGTCGAGCGAAATCTTGCTTGCCTTGACCCCGTGGGCGGCAAATTCGTGGCCCGCCGCCTCGAAATGGTGTGACGACTGCAACAATGCCTTGGACGGTATACAGCCGACATTCAGACAGGTTCCGCCGAGCGATCCACGTTTGTCGACACAGGCGACGCTGAGGCCAAGCTGGGCGGCGCGAATGGCAGCCACATAGCCGCCGGGACCACCGCCGATTACCACCAGATCATAGGTTTTATCAGTCATTTTACATATCCAGCATTATTCGTTGCGGGTCTTCGATGCACTGTTTTATCCGAACCAGGAACGACACCGCCTCGCGGCCATCGACGATACGGTGATCATAACTCAGCGCCAGATACATTATCGGTCGTGCCTCGATAGAGCCGTCCGGCATCACCATCGCCCGCTTGACGATATTGTGCATCCCCAGAATTCCCGACTGGGGGGCATTGAGGATCGGCGTAGAAAGCATTGATCCGAAAATTCCGCCATTGGTAATGGTGAAACTGCCGCCTCTCATTTCGTCTATGGTCAGCTTGCCGTCCCGCGCGCGGCGTCCGAAATCGCCGATATTCTGCTCTATCTCGGCAAAGCTGAGGGCGTCGGTATCGCGCAGTACAGGGACCACAAGACCCTGCGGAGAGCCGACCGCGACACCAATGTCGTAGTAGTTTTTATAGATGATATCGTCGCCCGCTATCTCGGCGTTTACGGCCGGGAATTCGCGTAGCGCGACCACCGCCGCCTTGACAAAAAACGACATGAAACCGACCTTTACGCCGTGTTTCTTCTCGAATATTTCCTTATAGCTGGCCCGCAGCGCCATGACATTCGTCATGTCCACTTCGTTAAAGGTGGTCAGCATCGCCGCCGTATTCTGGGCTTCCTTGAGGCGAGAGGCGACTATCCTGCGAAGTCGGCTCATCTTGACTTTTTCCTCCCTCGGACCGACCAGCCTTGGCGGGTACTGCGCCGGGGTGGCGGTGGAAGCCGGAGCGGGGGCAGGCGAGGCGGGGGCAGGTGCACCCTTCTCAACGACCGCCAAAACGTCGCCCTTGGTCAGACGGCCATCCTTGCCGGTACCGGCTATAGCCGATGGGTCAAGGTTGCTTTCCTCGACTAGCTTGCGTACCGACGGTGACAATGTTGTCTCTGTTTTCGCTGCGGCCGGGGCTGCCGCCGGGGCCGGTTCCGCTGCCGGGGCAGCGACGGCGGGTTGCTCCTTGGCCGGGGCCGCGACGGCCGCGCCGCCTTCGGCAAGTACGCAGAGCAGCGCGCCTACTTCGACGTCGGCACCTTCCTCGGCGGCAATTTCGCTAAGGGTTCCGGCGCTCGGGGCATTGACCTCGATCGTTACCTTGTCGGTTTCCAGCTCAACCAGTGCCTCATCGGCTGCGACCGGATCGCCAACCGACTTTAGCCACTTGGCCACAGTCGCCTCGGTTATCGATTCGCCCAGTGTAGGTACTTTGATTTCAGTCGCCATGTCTGCCTCTACTGTCCAAATGTTCAGACCCTAAATACCGCCGCCAGTCGGCGGCAGGAAGGGTTGCGGGATAGTCTCCAGTTTTGCCGTCAGGGCCCATTCCACCAGTTGTTTTTGTTCGTTCTGATGGGTTCTAGCCATTCCGGCGGCGGGCGAGGCCGATGCCGCGCGACCGGCGTAGACCGGTCTTTTTGCCTTGCCCTCGGCCTTTTCGAGAATATAGTCCAGGCGTGGCGAAAGAAATGTCCATGCCCCCATGTTGGCAGGCTCTTCCTGGCACCACACCACCTCGGCGTTGGGATATCGGGTGACCTGCTGGAACACCGTTTTGCGCGGCCATGGATAAATCTGTTCGATCCGGACAATCGCCACATCGTTTATTCCCTGGTCGCGGCGCGCCTGAAGAAGATCGTAATATAGCTTGCCCGAACAAAGCACCAGCCGCCGCACCTTCTTGTCCAGAACCAGCCGGTCCCGTTCCTTTATCACCCTGTGAAAGCGCGTATCCGGCCCCATCTCGGCCAACTGCGAGATCACCATCTTGTGGCGCAACAGGGATTTCGGCGACATTACGATCAGCGGCTTGCGATAGTTGCGGCACATCTGGCGGCGCAGGGCATGAAAGTAGTTGGCCGGGGTGGTCAGGTTGACCACCTGCATATTGTCTTCGGCACAAAGCTGAAGGTAGCGTTCAAGCCTTGCCGATGAATGTTCCGGTCCCTGGCCCTCATGGCCGTGCGGCAGCAACATCGCCAGACCCGACATTCTCAACCACTTGGATTCGCCGGAGGAAACGAACTGGTCGATAATAACCTGGGCACCGTTGGCAAAATCGCCGAACTGGGCCTCCCACAGAACCAGGGCTTTCGGGTCGGCCAGCGAATAGCCATATTCAAAACCAAGCACCCCGGCTTCCGAAAGGGGACTGTCCATAACCTCGAAGGCGGCCTGTCCACCACGAATTTCGCTAAGCGGAAAATATGGCTCCTCGCTGTCCTGGTCGATGATAACGCTGTGACGGTGTGAAAACGTTCCGCGTCCTGAATCCTGCCCCGACAGACGCACCCGCTGGCCTTCGACGAGAAGCGTGCCGAAGGCCAGGGCCTCGGCGGTCGCCCAGTCTATGGCGGCCCCGCTCTCGATCATTTTACGTTTGTTTTTAAGCTGCCTCAGAACCTTGGGGTTGATGTTGAAGTTGTCCGGCGGACGGGAAATAGCCATCCCAACCTCTTTAAGAACCTCCAACGATACCGAGGTGTCGTCTTCATGGGTTTCTTCTTCGGTGACGCTTTGGACCAAGCCGGCCCATTTGCCTTCAAGCCAGTCGGCCTTGTTGGGCTTGTAGCTGTCGGAAGCCTTGAAATCTTTTTCCAGACGCTCGCGGAAGTTATCGACAATCCGTTGACCTTCGCCCTCGGCCAATACCCCCTCTTCGGTAAGCCGTCGGGAAAAAAGCTCGCGGGTGTTGGGGTGGGCGGCAATCGCCTTGTACATAATCGGATTGGTGAACATCGGCTCGTCGCCCTCGTTGTGGCCGTGGCGGCGATAGCAGACCATGTCGATAACCACGTCGGATTTGAATTTCTGGCGAAATTCGGTGGCAATCCGGGCAACATGGACCACCGCTTCCGGGTCATCCCCGTTGACGTGGAATATCGGAGCCTGAAATCCCTTGGCTATATCCGAGGGATAAGGCGATGAGCGGTGCTTCGAGGGAACGGTGGTGAAGCCGATCTGGTTGTTTACGATGAAATGAATGGTGCCGCCGGTGCGGTAGCCCCGCAGCCCCGCCAGATCAAGAGTTTCAGGAACCAGACCTTGTCCGGCGAAAGCCGCGTCGCCATGCATGAGAAGGCCCATGATCCGGCGTCGGTCCTTGTCTCCATGCTGGGTTTGCTTGGCCCTGACCTTGCCGATCACTACCGGGTTCACAGCTTCCAGATGCGACGGATTGGCGGTCAGCGAGAGATGTATTTTATTGCCGTCGAACACCCGGTCGGCGGAAGTGCCAAGATGGTATTTAACGTCCCCCGATCCCTGAACATCGTCGGGATTGGAGGAAATCCCCTTGAATTCCGAGAACATCGCCACATATGGCTTGCACATTATGCTGGCCAATACGTTCAGGCGACCGCGGTGGGGCATTCCTATAACGACCTCTTCGATCCCCAGCTGGCTGCCCCGCTTTAAAATTTGTTCGAGTGCGGGAATCAGTGACTCGCCGCCGTCCAGGCCAAACCGCTTGGTGCCGGGATACTTGACGTTGAGAAAATTCTCGAATCCCTCGGCTTCGACCAGGCGGTCATAAATGGCCCGCTTGCCGCGAACCGTGAAAAGGGTCTGATTGCGGATGCTTTCTATCCTCTGCTCGATCCATACCCTCTTGTCGGAGTCCTGAATATGCATGTATTCGGCGCCGATGGTGCCGCAGTAGGTTTCCTTCAATATCTGGATAATTTCGCCCAGAGTAGCGGACTCAAGACCAAGCTGACCGTTGATGAAAATCGATCGGTCCATATCGGCTTCGCTGAAGCCGTAGGTCTTTGGGTCAAGTTCGGAATGGCTGGTTTGTCCGGCAAGCCCCAGAGGATCAAACTTGGCAATGAGATGGCCGCGCACCCGATGGGTGCGGATCATCATAAGCGCGCCTATCGAATCCCTTGCCGCGGCGCGAACCCGATCGGCCCGTAATTTATCCGACATGCCAAGCGCCATGGTCGCCGGTGCGTCCATCGCCAGCACCGGTGAAGTCGGTACGCTAATACTGCCGTCGGTTATCTCACAGCCGATTACCCCGGCTTCCGAAGGGGCCCAACTGGCCCCCCGAAATTCATCAAGGACGGCAACCCCGTCTTCTCCGAGGCCCGAGAAAAACTCCCGCCATTCATCGTCAACGGAATTGGGGTTGGCGGCAAAACGTGAATAAAGCTCGGCAATAAACGTCGCGTTGGTCCCGGTTAAAACCGTGTCTATCGACGAAGCCATGACTATTTCCCGTTCATTACCCTGGCCATTGTCGAGCCGATCTCCGCCGGAGAATCAGAGACATGGATACCGGCGCTTTTCATCGCCTCTATCTTGTCCCCGGCACCACCCTTGCCGCCGGAAATTATCGCTCCGGCGTGCCCCATGCGCCGACCCGGCGGTGCGGTAAGCCCGGCAATAAACCCGACCACCGGCTTTTTGGTTTTTGAAGACTTGATGAAGTCGGCGGCGTCTTCTTCCGCGGAACCGCCGATCTCGCCGATCATGACGATACATTCGGTTTCGTCGTCGCCAAGGAACATATCGATGCAGTCAACGAAATTGGTCCCGTTGACCGGGTCGCCGCCGATCCCGATACAGGTCGTCTGGCCGAGCCCGGCGGCAGTGGTTTGGCCCACCGCCTCATAAGTCAGGGTTCCCGATCTGGAGACTATGCCGACCTTGCCACGAACATGTATATGACCCGGCATTATCCCGATCTTACATTCGCCGGGGGTAATCACGCCGGGGCAGTTGGGACCGATAAGACGGCTCTTTGAGTGGGCAAGAGCCTGTTTCACCCGGATCATGTCAAGCACCGGGATGCCTTCGGTAATGCAAACCACCAACTCTATCTCGGCATCTATCGCCTCAAGAATGGCGTCGGCGGCAAACGGCGGCGGCACATATATAACCGAAGCGTTGGCGCCGGTCGCCTCGACCGCCCCGGCAACGGTATCGAACACCGGCAGATCAAGATGGGTGCTTCCACCCTTGCCCGGGGTTACCCCGCCGACCATGTTGGTTCCATAGGCAATTGCCTGTTCGGAATGGAACGTTCCCTGGGCTCCGGTGAAACCCTGACATATCAGTTTGGTTTGTGAACCTACCAGAACCGCCATTATCCTGCCTCCTTTACTGCCTTGACCACCTTTTCGGCGGCGTCGGCAAGATTGTCTGCGGAAACTATGGCAAGACCGGACTGAGCGAGTATCTTTTTGCCAAGTTCAACATTAGTGCCTTCCAGGCGAACCACCAGCGGCACGCTTATCGAGACCTCACGAGCCGCCGCCACCACCCCTTCGGCGATGACGTCGCAGCGCATGATGCCGCCAAAAATATTAACCAGTATGCCCTCTACCTTGGGGTCCGCGAGGATCAGCTTGAAGGCAGTAGTCACCCGTTCCTTGGTCGCGCCGCCGCCGACATCGAGAAAGTTTGCCGGATCGCCGCCGACCAACTTGATTATGTCCATGGTCGACATCGCCAGTCCGGCCCCGTTGACCATACAGCCGATATTGCCGTCCAGCTTGATGTAGTTGAGTTCGTGACGGGCCGCTTCCAGTTCGGCCGGGTCTTCCTCGTCCTCGTCGCGCAGTTCCTCTATGTCTTTGTGGCGGAACAGGGCGTTGTCGTCAAAATTCATCTTGGCGTCGAGCGCGATAACCTCGCCAGCAACGGTCACCACCAGCGGATTGATCTCGACCAGACTGGCGTCGAGGCCGACGAATGCCTTGTACAGGGCGCTCATGAACTTGACCGCCTGGCCCACCTGCTTGCCTTCAAGCCCCAGTCCAAAGGCCAGCTTGCGGGCCTGATAACCCTGCAGGCCCAAGGCCGGATCAATAAATTCCTTGAGAATTTTTTCCGGGGTCTCGGCCGCGACCTGTTCTATTTCCATGCCGCCCTCGGTCGAGGCCATAAAAACGATCTTTGATGTTTCCCGGTCGACCAGCGCGCCGAGATAAAGTTCGCGCGCGATATCGCATCCTTCCTCGACGTAGATGCGCTTTACTTCTTTTCCCTGCGGCCCGGTCTGGTGGGTTATCAGGTTCATCCCGAGAATCTCATCCGCCGTAGTGCGAACATCGCCAATGTTCTTGACGATCTTTACGCCGCCACCCTTGCCCCGGCCGCCGGCGTGAATCTGGGCCTTTACCACCCATACATCCCCGCCCAGACCCTTGGCTATGCTTTCGGCATCGGCGGGGGTATAGGCGACACCACCATTGGGAATGGCTGCACCGTAGTTCTTGAGCAACTGTTTAGCCTGGTATTCGTGAATGTTCATATCCGTCTTTATCCCTTATTCAGAGGCGACAAGATTAAGCTTATTTACCTGAAGCTGCTTTTCGGCTGTTTGACTTAACTCCCCTGGCCACCTTTATCAGTGCCTTGACCGCCGCTATCGATTTATTGAACTGGGCCTTTTCAGCCCGGTCCAGCTTGATCTCGACGACCTTTTCCACCCCATTGGCACCGATGATACAAGGCACCCCGACATATATACCCTTTACCCCGTACTCGCCCCTGAGGTAGGCGGCGCAGGGCAGTATACGGCGTTTGTCCTTAAGATAACTTTCGGCCATTTGAACCGCCGCCGAAGCCGGGGCGTAAAAGGCCGATCCGGTTTTCAGAAGGCCGACGATCTCGGCCCCGCCGTCGCGGGTTCTCTGGACAATTTCGTCGATCCTTTTCTGGGTCGTCCACTTCATATCGACCAGATCGGGAAGCGGGATACCGGCAACCGTCGAATAGCGAGGCAACGGCACCATAGAGTCACCGTGACCGCCAAGCACAAAGGCGGTTACGTCCTCGACCGAGACATTGAACTCATCGGCGAGAAAATAGCGAAAGCGGGCCGAGTCCAGAACCCCGGCCATGCCCACCACCTTGTTGCGGGGCAGGCCCGAGGCGTCGCGCAGGATACCCACCATTACGTCAAGCGGGTTGGTGATGCAGATTACAAAAGCGTCAGGGGCATATTTCTTTATTCCTGCCCCGACCGCGGTCATGACATTGGTGTTGATGCCGATAAGGTCGTCGCGGCTCATCCCCGGCTTTCTTGGAATCCCGGCGGTGACGATAATTACGTCGGCACCCTTTATCCGGGAATAGGCGTTGGCTCCGGCAAATTCGGCATCGAACCCCTCGATCGCCGAGGACTGGGCCAGATCCAGAGCCTTGCCCTGGGGAATGCCCTTGACGATATCGAACAGAACCACATCGCCCAGTTCCTTGAGGCCGATCAGATGGGCCAGTGTTCCACCGATATTACCGGCACCGATAAGCGCGATTTTTTTGCGTGCCATTAACAATACTCCCCAGTGTTAAGCCGTTACAATTATGACCTGCACCATAAAAGCGGCATTCAATTACCCCGTTGGCGGATAGTTAACAGGATTAGACCCCGCAGGACAAGGGAAAGACCTTATTTGGCATGTTTACAAGTCATGTATTCTTCCGATTGCATTTCGATCAGGCGCGAGGCGGTGCGCTCGAATTCGAATGAGCCGTCTCCGTCGCAATAAAGTTCAGTCGGCGGTACATCGGCTGAACATATAAGATTGACCTTGTGCTCATACAAGGCATCAATCAGGGTCACGAATCGTTTCGCCTCATTACGGTTTTCCGCCTTCATGCGGGGAATTCGTGACAGCACAAGGGTATGGTAGCGGCGGGCTATTTCAAGATAGTCGGCGGCCCCCAGGGGCTGGGCACAAAGGTCGTCGAAATAGGCCAGCGCTACCCCGTCGGCGGCTCGCGGAACTCCTATCCATCGTCCCTGAACCTCGAACTGGTCGGTTTTGGCCAGGGCACCACCCGACAGACGATCAAAAAACTGGCCCAGCATATGGTCGGTCTCGGGCGAGTTGGGCATCATGTAAGAGTGCATCGAACGCAGACTCTGGCGACGGTAATCAAGCTCGCCGTCCAGCTCAAGCGGGTCCAGCTTGTTTTCTATCAGTTTGATAAACGGCAGGAATCTTTCCCGTTGCAAGCCGTCCTTGTAAAGGTCGATGGGTGGCCGGTTCGATGTCGTGACAACCACTACCCCGGCCTCGAACATGGCTTCGAACAGGCGTCCGATAATCATCGCATCGGTGATGTCGTGAACCTGAAGTTCATCGAAGCACAGCAGCCATGCCTCATCGACAAAGCGTTTGGCGACTATCGGTATGGGATCGCCGCCGCTGCCCTTGGCCTCATTGAGGCGGATATGAACCTGTTGCATGAATTCGTGGAAATGAATCCGGCGCTTGCGCTCGACCGGCGAGGTGCGGAAAAAAATGTCCATCAGCATCGACTTGCCGCGCCCGACCCCGCCGTACATATAAAGCCCGCGCGGCGGTTCTTCCCGGCGGCGGGCAAGGCCAAAACGTTCCTTCCATCCCAATGACCCCGAGGTTGGCTGGTAATTGCCGACCGCCTTGTGCAGGCTTTGCAGCCGTTCCACCGCCAGCGCCTGAACCGGGTCATGGCTAAGCTTTCCGGCTGATACCTTGGCACGGTATTCTGGAAGCGGGCCTTCGGTCATCTAAGCCGGTCCATCGCTACTGGCGTGCGACCATAAGCTTTTTCATCAGTGCTATCGACTTTGCCGGGTTCAGGTGTTTGGGACAGGTGTCGGTACAGTTGAGGATGGTATGACACCGGTAAAGGCGGAAAGGATCCTCGACATTGTCCAGCCGTTCGCCAGCGAATTCATCACGGGAATCGACAATCCAGCGGTAGGCCTGAAGCAGAACCGCAGGTCCCAGATATCCCCGTTCACCGTTCCACCAGTAACTGGGGCAACTGGTCGAGCAGCAGAAACACAATATACATTCCCACAGTCCGTCCAGCTCTTCACGTTCCTCTGGGCTTTGCAGACGTTCGTGATCCGGCGGCAGCGGCGATTCCGTCTGCATCCACGGTTTGATCGATGCGTACTGGGCATAGGGCGTGGTAAGGTCGGGGACCAGATCCTTGACCACCGGCAGATGAGGCAGCGGATTTATGATGATGTCGCCGTCGTCGAGGGTCGATATATGGGTGATGCAGGCCAGCCGGTTCATCCCGTTAATGTTAAAGGCGCAGGAACCGCAGACACCCTCGCGACAAGACCGGCGAAAGGTAAGCGTGCTGTCAATCTCGTCCTTGATCTTGATAAGAATGTCGAGCACCATCAGGCCGCAATCTTCGAGGTTCACTTCATAAGTGTCGATGCGTGGGTTATCGCTGGTTTCCGGATCCCACCGATAAATTCTGAACCGCCTGACATCGGTGGCCGAAGCATCCGCCTTGAAGGTGTTTCCCTCTACTACTTTGGAATTGGCAGGAAGAGTAAACAGGCTCATTTTTCGTCGTCCTTACTAGTAAACCCGTACCGCGGGTTCGATATAATCAACATCGTCGGTCAGGGTGTAGGTGCTGACCGGCCGGTAACTAAGGCTTATCTCTCCGCTCTTGCTGGTCCAGGCGAGGCTATGTTTCATCCAGTTTTCATCGTCCCGTTCAGGGTAATCCTCGTGGGCGTGAGCCCCCCGGCTTTCATGACGGGCCTCGGCCGATATTATTGTCGCCTTTGCGTTTATCACCAGGTTTTCCAGTTCCAGAGCCTCGACCAGATCGGAATTCCAGATCATCGAACGATCCGAAATACCTATATCCGCGAGGCTGGCATCGACTTCGGCTATTTTTTTGCAACCTTCGGTAAGGACAGCGGACGAGCGGAAAACAACCGCATTGTTCTGCATTGCAATCTGCATGTTATAGCGGATTTCCGATGTCTTTATATTCCCTTTGGAATGGCGCATACGATCCAGCCGGGCCATCGCCTTGTCGTCGCTTTCCTTGTCTATCGGCGTGTGCGCGGTATTTGGCTTGACCGTTTCCAGAACGCGCAGGGCCGCGGCGCGGCCGAAAACCACTATGTCAAGAAGCGAGTTGGTTCCCAGACGGTTGGCCCCGTGTACCGAAACGCATGCCGCCTCGCCAATAGCCATAAGGCCGTGACAGATGGCGTTAGGATCGTCCTCGGTGGGGCGCAATACCTCGGCGTTGATATTGGTCGGGATGCCGCCCATGCTGTAATGGGAGGTCGGAATGACCGGTATGGGATCTATGACCGGGTCGGCGCCGGTAAATATCTTTGATGATTCGGTAATCCCCGGCAGACGTTTTTTCAACAATTCCTCGCCCAGATGCTCAAGATGCAAAAGGACATGGTCCTTGTTTTTGCCGACCCCTCGTCCTTCGCGGATTTCAAGAATTATCGCCCGGCTTACAACATCGCGTGAAGCCAGATCCTTGGCGGTGGGGGCATAACGTTCCATGAACCTTTCGCCCTCGGAGTTGGTCAGATAACCTCCCTCGCCACGTGCCCCTTCGGTAATCAGGCAGCCCGGCCCGTACATTCCGGTGGGATGAAACTGGACAAATTCCATGTCCTGCAACGCCAGCCCGGCCCGGGCGACCATCGCGTTGCCGTCGCCGGTGCAGGTGTGGGCCGAGGTGCACGAGAAGAATACCCGCCCATAGCCGCCGGTTGCGAGAACCGTCTGATGAGCCCGGAAGCGGTGAATGGTGCCGTCTTCCAGACACCAGGCGATAACCCCGCGACAGACCCCGCCCTGGTCCATAATCAGGTCGATGGCGACATATTCGATGAAGAATTCGACGTCACGTTTAAGCGACTGCTGGTAAAGGGTATGGAGAATTGCGTGACCGGTACGGTCGGCGGCGGCGCAGGCCCTCGGTACCGGGGCCTTGCCGTAGTCGCGCATGTGGCCGCCAAAAGGGCGCTGATATATCTTGCCGTTTTCGGCCCGTGAAAACGGTACTCCGAAATGTTCCAGTTCGGTAACCGCCGGGATCGCGTTGCGGCACATGTACTCGATCGCGTCCTGGTCGCCCAGCCAATCCCCTCCCTTGACCGTGTCGTACATATGCCAGCGCCAGTTATCCTCGGCGACACTGCCGAGGGCGGCGGCAATGCCTCCCTGGGCGGCGACGGTGTGGCTGCGGGTGGGAAATACCTTGGTGATGCAGGCGGTGCTAAGCCCGGTTGCGGTCATCCCCAAAGACGCACGCAGGCCCGCGCCTCCGGCCCCGACAACTATTACGTCATAGGCATGGTCGATAATTTCATACGCTTTGGCAGTCACCGGCTATCCTCCCAAACCAAGCTTTAGAATGGATACGATGGCAACGACGGCCCATACCGTGGCGCCGAACTTGATTGCGACAAGACAGGATATCTCGGCTGTTTTGTTATGGACATAATCTTCGACCACGACACTCAACGCCAGTGCCCCGTGCCAGCAGGCAACGACAATAACCAGGCCGAGCGTCGCCATATGTCCGGGGAACGCCATCCATTCCTTCAGGCTCTGGTAATCGGAACCGATGCCGGAAATCAGCGACACCACCAGCCAAAGCGTCAAAGGGACCAGTGCCAGCGACGTCAGCCGTTCAGTATACCAGTTCTCGGTTCCCGTCTTGGCCGAGCCAAGGCCGCGAACCTGACCCAGCGCACTTCTCATTTTCATGGTACTCGCTCCCTATACCGAAAGTCCGACGACCCAGGAGATCACCGTTAAAAAGGCCGCGCTGGCAAGCACTACCAGTCCTGAATTGACGAATTGCTTTTTCTCAAAGCCCCATCCGATATCCCAAAACATATGCCTGATTCCGTTGCACAGGTGGTAAAACAGGCAGGCGGTCCAGCCGAAAAGCGCCAGATAGCCAAACCATGACTGGTAAACAGCCTGCGTCCTGGCATAGCTTTCGGCTCCGTATGCGGCGGCGGCCAGCCAGTAGATCAACGCCATCAGGCCTGCCGCCAATATAACCCCGGTGATCCGGTGAAGGATCGACATAAACATGTGGATTCTGAACTTGTAGATACTCAGGTGCGGGGAAAGCGGACTATTTTCGGACAACATTGCTCGACCCTCCAGGTATGAGAAAAGGCTTGAACGACTGTCGGACAGCTACATTTGGTTTAACCGCGACAGTGATCCAAGTCAACGCATGCGTGGCAATTGAAGGCAATCAATTCTTAGCCGCCCTAATGAATAGCTATAAAGGTTTATCCGAATATCCTGGCAAAGACGCGCCAAAATTATACCAAGACAAGTAACATATTATTTTTGCATATTATCTAATAATGTCTGTGCATTATTGTGTGGATAAGTTGTTAGTTAATTGTGTAAATAAACGCGTTTTATATACGAAATAGCTTTTTTATTACAAAATTAAGTATTGAATTAATGATTGATTCTTTCCACTATGCTAAGAGCATGTGGAAACGGTAGTGCAACTAATTCTTGTTTATGGTGGTGGGTCATTCCGCTTTTTGCCGTTTGCGTGAATTGTTTTGCCGTATGCCGGTCCAGGATTCGATGCGCACTCTGCCCGGGGCGCGCCGCCTGGTGGCCGGACGTGCCGCTTTCCGGTATGCGGGGCCTGAGCAGGCCCCAAAGGGGCGTCGGGGCGCACCGCATCAGCGGTGCCTTACGCGGGTATCCCAGGATCCGCGTTCCTGACGCCTCTCTTTTATTTTTTTAGATACGAGCGGACCAGCTCTTCGGCTATCTGCACCGCGTTCAGGGCCGCACCCTTGCGCAGATTGTCCGAGACCACCCAAAGGTTGAGGCCGTTTTTCACGGTTTTGTCCTTGCGGATGCGGCTGACATAGACCATGTCCTCGCCGATACATTCGGCGGGGGTGACGTAGCCCTCGTCAACCCGCTGGTCAACGACGACAACCCCCGGTGCCGCCGACAGGGCGGCCCGCGCCTGATCTTCGGATACTGGCTTGGCGAACTCCAGGTTTATCGCCTCGGCATGGCCGACGAAAACCGGAACCCGCACACAGGTGGCGTTGACCTCTATGTCGGGGCTGATTATTTTCCTGGTTTCAGCCGCCATCTTCCATTCCTCTTTGGTCATTCCGTCGTCCATGAATACGTCGATATGGGGAATGACGTTGAAGGCGATCTGCTTGGTAAAGTTTCTCTGGCGCTGTTCCTTTGGCTCGTTGACATAGACGCCGCGGGTCTGCTCGAAAAGTTCATCCATGGCGTCTTTTCCGGCTCCCGATACCGACTGATAGGTCGAAACCACCACCCGCTTGATCCGGGCAAGGTCGTTCAGGGGCTTTAGCGCCATCACCATCTGTATGGTCGAACAGTTGGGATTGGCGATGATGCCGCGCTTGGTATATCCGGCGATTGCCTCGGGATTCACTTCGGGGACCACCAGGGGAACGTCAGGTTCCATGCGAAAGTGCGAGGTGTTGTCGATAACCACCGCCCCGGCCTTGGCAGCACGAGGGCTGTGTTTGGCCGATACCGAGCCTCCCGGAGACGACAGGACGATATCGGTTCCGGCAAAGTCAAAGCCGTCGAGAACCTCGATCTTTATGTCTTGCTCGCCAAAGGAAACTTCGCGCATGAACGAGCGTTTAGAGGCCAGCCCGACAATTTCATCGACCGGAAACTCACGCTCGGCGAGAATATTCAGCATCTCGCGTCCGACATTGCCGGTGGCACCTACCACCGCTACCTTGTAGCCCATTGTCCTGAACTCCATTTACCGGGAATTATTGGAAACGTTTTAAGTATAGAAGGGTGCCTTCAACAGGCAAGTTTGTTCATTTCTTCGATGAGCGCGTCGCCCATGGCGGTGGTCGAGGCGGTTGTCATTCCTGGCTGGCTGATGTCGGCGGTACGCAGGCCGCCAGCCAGCACCCCGGCGACCGCCTTTTCGATAAGTGCTGCGTCATCTTCAAGGGCGAACGAATAACGCAGGCACATGGCGAAGCTGAGG
>CAZEFJ010000013.1:18721-24921 GCA_964511465.1 uncultured Hyphomicrobiales bacterium | reverse complement strand
TTGCCGCCATGGGATGAAAGCTGGGTTACCGATTCCGACGAGGAAGTGGTGGTGTCGCATAACTGGGACGAATTGCGTCACTTCATGTGGGACTATGTCGGCATAGTGCGGACCGACAAGCGGCTTAACCGGGCGATGCGGCGGGTTGAACTTCTGCTTTCCGAGATAGCCGAGAACTACGGCAACTTTCGCATCACCAGAGATTTACTGGAACTGCGCAATCTGGCGGTGGTTGCCGAGTTGATTATTCGTTCGGCGCTGGAGCGAAAGGAAAGCCGGGGCCTGCATTATACCCTTGATTATCCGCAACGCCTGGCCAAGGCCGTAAACACCATCCTCAAGCCGGATATTGCCGCATCATGAAAAGCACGCTAAGCAAAATCATTGACAATGCCCTGAACGAAGACCTTGGACGGGGTGATATTACCTCGGCGGCGGTTGTCCCGGAAAATGCACGTTTTCAAGGCGTTATGACGGCTCGTGAAGATATGACCGTAGCCGGTATTGATATCGCGCTGGAAGTGTTCGCAAGGATGGATGGCAAGGCAATGTTGCAGGCCTTGGTCAGGGACGGTGACGAGATTAAGGCCGGAACCATAATGGCGACCATCGAAGGTCTCGCCCGGGCCATGCTGAGCGCCGAAAGAACGGCGCTGAACATGCTTCAGCATTTGTCCGGGATAGCCACCTTGAGCCGGGCCTATGTGACGCTGATAAGTGGTACCGGCGCGGTTCTGCTGGATACCCGCAAGACCGTTCCGGGCCTGAGGGAGCTTGCCAAATATGCGACTCGCCAGGGCGGGGCAAAAAATCATCGTATGGGGCTGGATGACGGGGTGCTGATAAAGGACAACCATATAGCCGTTGCCGGTTCCGTAGCCGAAGCCATAAGCCGGGCGCGGGCCGCCGGACTGAAGGATATCGAAGTCGAATGCGACACCCTGGATCAGGTCCGTGACGCTCTTGAGGCAGGGGCAGGGCGTCTGCTTCTGGATAATATGGACAATGATACCCTGATCCGGGCGGTGGCACTGGCTAGGGGAAAGGCGAAAACCGAGGCCTCTGGCGGGGTCAACCTTGGAACCATCGGCGCGATTGCCGAAACCGGGGTCGATTACATATCGGTAGGCCGGATAACCCAGTCTGCCCCGGCGGTAGATATCGGCCTTGACTGGGAAACTGGTTCATCCAAAAAAAATTAGCCGGATTGTTTTTTTCCGGTGCGACCAAATCAAAAGGGATTTACAATAGAGAGGCGGGGACCCTTGGCTTGCTTGCGCCGGGCCTGCGCACTTGGCTTATCTACAACTTTTGAAATGGATACGCGGATATGACCCATCAGCAATCGGAAACTGTCAATAAGCGCGCCTTTTCCCTTTGGGAGGCCGCCGGAAAACCACATGGTCATGCCCTTGATCACTGGTTGCAGGCCGAGCGTGAGATCGGCTATGAGGCGAAGTTGGCGGGGCCTCGTAAAAAGACAACCAAATCGCCGCGGGCGACTAAACCGAAGACCACACGAAAAAGAACCCGGGCAAAAAATAATTAGGCTGATCTGGGCGGCTTGCGCCTGAATGCGCCAAGCCCGGCTATGTGCCTTTGTCGGCGTTTATGTGATACTTCCGGCTATCCCGGCCATGACTTGATGCCGGGTCGGTGGGATTTTGCCTGTTTCCCGAATTTGGCGTAAAGAGGCGTTTGGCACAATGAACAGTAAAGACCACGCGCAAGCGGTGGACGCGATAATCGGAGCCACTCATTCCGACCCATTCGCATTTTTGGGTATGCATGCTGAAGAGCGGGGATGCGGGTTGAAGATTCGTGCCTTTATCCCCGGCGCCGATAGCGTTGAAGTCCTGGATGCCATCAGCGGTAAACGGGTTTCAAAAATGCGGCGGCTGCGCAAGGAGGGTTTCTTCATTTCCCATATCAGGGGAAAGACAGAGCCTTTCCCTTACCGTTTCAGAGTGCAATTCGGCGAAGAATTCATCGAGGGCCGTGATCCCTACAGTTTTCCCCCGCTGTTCGGTGAATTGGACGCATATCTGATGGCCGAAGGCACCCATCTTGAAAGCTACAAAAAGCTCGGAGCCCATCCCGGTTCCCTGGAAGGTGTGAGCGGGGTGTGTTTTAGCGTATGGGCCCCCGGTGCCAGCCGGGTCAGCGTCGTCGGCACCTTCAATCACTGGGACGGGCGGCGCCACCCGATGCGCCTGCACCCCAACTGCGGGGTCTGGGAGATATTTATCCCCGGCATTGCGGCGGGGGCGCTTTACAAGTTTGAAATCAAGAGCGGCGATGGCAGAACGCTGCCTCTGAAAAGTGACCCCTATGCCTTTCGTTGTGAACATCCGCCGCGATCCGCCTGTATTGTCGAGGGATGCGGATCATACGCCTGGCGGGACGCTGAATGGATGGTCCGCCGCGATGAGGCCGCCCGCCACGACGCACCGCTGACAATATACGAACTCCATCTAGGCTCATGGCGCAGATGCCCGGAGCAAGACAACCGTTTCCTAACCTACCGCGAGCTGGCAGAGCAGCTTGTTCCCTATGTAAGGGATATGGGCTTTACTCATATCGAGCTAATGCCGGTCAGTGAGTTTCCATTCGATGGATCATGGGGCTATCAGCCGATCGGTCTGTTCGCTCCGACCAGTCGTTTTGGCTCGCCCGACGACTTCCGCGCCTTCATCGAGGCCTGTCACGAAGCTGGAATCGGGGTCATTCTGGATTGGGTTCCTGGGCACTTTCCAGAGGATGAACACGGTCTCACTGAGTTTGACGGCACCCACCTGTACGAGCATTCTGACCCGCGCCAGGGCCGACACATGGATTGGGGTACATTGATCTACAATTACGGCCGCACCGAAGTCGCTAATTTTCTCTTGTCCAACGCCCTGTTCTGGCTCGACGAATATCATATTGACGGGCTGAGGGTGGATGCCGTCGCCTCCATGCTGTACCTGAACTACAGCCGCGAGGACGGCCAATGGGTGCCCAACATACATGGCGGAAACGAAAATCTGGAAGCGGTTTCCTTTATCAAGCGTCTTAATGAACTGGTCTACCAGCGCCACCCCGGGGCCTTTATGGTGGCGGAGGAATCAACCGCATGGCCGATGGTCTCGCGTCCTACCTACCTTGGAGGTCTGGGCTTCGGTTTCAAGTGGAACCTTGGCTGGATGCACGACACGCTGAATTATTTTTCCATGGACCCGGTGTATCGTAAGCATCACCATGATGAAATAACCTTCGGCCTGCTTTATGCGTTCAACGAGAACTTTATCCTGCCGCTGTCCCATGACGAGGTGGTCCACGGCAAGGGCTCGATCCTCGGACGCATGCCCGGCGACAGGTGGCAGCGTTTCGCCAACCTCCGCGCCTACTACGCCTTCATGTACGCACATCCCGGAAAAAAGCTGTTGTTCATGGGCGCCGAGTTCGGGCAGGAGCGGGAGTGGGACCACGATCATAGCCTTGACTGGCATTTGCTGGATCAGCCGCCGCACAGGGGCGTCCAAAATCTGGTCCGCGACCTCAATCATCTTTACGCGGCCTCTGCGGCACTGCATCAGCGCGATTTTGAGGCCGAGGGCTTTGCCTGGATCGATTGCCACGACCACGCCGGCAGTATTCTTGCCTTTATGCGTTTAGGCCTTGATACTAAAGACATAATGGTGGTGGTAAGCAACTTTACCCCGGTAATCCGCGAAAATTACCGCATCGGTGTTCCTTTCGCGGGGCCCTACGAGGAGTGCCTTAACTCTGATTCCGGCCTTTACGGTGGATCAAACGTCGGCAACCTTTCCCGGGTCGAGGCAGAGACCAAGCCGTCGCATGGACAGCCCTGCTCCCTTTCCCTGACCTTGCCGCCGCTGGCAACTATTATGCTGCGCCCGGTGGCCCCGGGAACCGGGCAATGAAGCCCGCCTCCAGGCGAACGTTGTGGCCGGGCTCGCATTGGCCGCTGGGGGCGACATGGGACGGCAAGGGGGTCAACTTCGCATTATTCTCGGAAAACGCCGAGAAGGTGGAACTGTGTCTGTTCGATGAACAAGGCCGCAAGGAGCTGGAACGCATTGAACTTCTTGAATATACCAACCAGATATGGCACGGCTACCTTCCCGACGCCCACCCAGGAACATTGTATGGATACAGGGTTTACGGGCCCTATGATCCGATGCGTGGGCATCGCTTCAATCACCACAAGTTGCTGATTGATCCCTATGCCAAGGGGCTTCATGGCAAGCTTGTCTGGCACAAGGCAAATTTCGCCTTCCGAACGGAAAGTTCCAGGGCCGACCTGTCTTTTGACCGGCGAGATAACGCCCGCTACGTTCCTAAATGCACGGTCATCGACACCGCCTTCAATTGGGACGGCGATCAGTCGCCGGACATTTCCTGGTACGAGACCATTATCTACGAAATGAATGTGGGCGGCATGACCGCCAGGCATCCTGACGTTGCGCCTGCCCTGCGGGGCTCATTAGGCGGCCTGTGCGTTCCAGAGGTAATAAAACATATCAAGGAACTTGGCGTTACCGCCGTGGAACTGATGCCAATTTTCCCATGTGCGGACCAGCGTAATCTCAAGGAGTATGGGCTCAGCAACTACTGGGGCTACAACCCATACACATTTTTTGCCTCCGATCCCCGTTTTCTGTCCGGCGGACATCCCAACGAGTTTCGCACCATGGTTCGTCATTTTCATGACGCCGGAATTCAGGTGATTCTGGACGTGGTGTTCAACCACTCGGGAGAAGGTGGCCACATGGGGCCGACCCTAAGCCTGAAAGGCATCGACAACGCTTCCTATTATTGCCTTAAACCCGGTGACGAGAGGCATTACGTTGATCACACCGGCTGCGGCAACACAATCAATATCGCCCACCCGATGGTTTTGCAGATGGTTATGGATTCACTCCGTTACTGGGTTGAAGAGATGCATGTTGACGGCTTCCGCTTCGATCTGGCATCCAGCCTTGCCCGCGATGGCGAAGGGTTTAATCCCAACGCGCCCTTTTTCAAGGCGGTGCGTCAGGAACCGGCATTTCAAGGCATCAGACTTATTGCCGAGCCGTGGGATTTGGGCGAGGACGGCTATCAACTTGGGAATTTTCCACCGGGATGGTCCGAATGGAACGACAAGTACCGTGACACCCTACGCTCCTTCTGGAAGGGCGAAGGCGGTATTATCGGCGATTTAGCCTCTTGTCTTACCGGTTCCAGTGACAAGTTTGAACATCAGGGGCGCCGCCCGCGTTCCTCTATCAATTTCGTCACCGCCCACGACGGTTTTACCCTTGAAGACATGGTCACATACGAGATCAAACGCAACCAGGCCAATATGGAGGATAACCGCGACGGAACCGATAACAACATCAGTTGGAACTGCGGCGTCGAAGGTCCATCGGACGATCCGGAGATTGTTTCAATGCGGTTCAGGCAAAAGCGCAATTTTATCGCCTCGCTGCTGCTTTCACAGGGGATGCCGATGCTGGTCGCGGGTGACGAATTGGGCCATACCCAGCAAGGCAACAACAATGCCTATTGTCAGGACAACGAAACAAGCTGGATTGATTGGACCCCTTTGAGTGACCAGGACAAGGATTTTCTTGAATTCGTCAGAAAGCTGATCCACATCCGCCACAAACACCCGGTGTTTCGCAGGCCGCGTTTCTTCCACGGGCAGCATATTGGTGATTCGCAGGTCAAGGACATCACCTGGCTTTCCCTTGAGGGGCGGGAACTTACCGATGATGAATGGCACCTGTCGTTTGCCCGTTGTTTCGGCTTTCATCTGGGTGGAGATACAGGGGAATACCTTAGCCGGGATGGCGAGATATTGGCAGACGACCGTTTCATCGTCCTGCTTAACGCCGACCGTGACCAGATTGGTTTTCAATTACCACCGCCTGAACTTGGTTTTGCCTGGCAAGTCCTTTTCGATACGGCGCGCCCGGAAATAGACCTCAACAATGCCGTGTTCCGGGCCCGGCAGACATTCCCCCTGAAGGGGCGATCACTGGTCCTGCTGATCCATCAAACCAGCCCCGCCAAGGGCGGCGCGTGGGATGAACAACCAGCTCTTTTGTCCAATAGCTATGACCGGGAAGATGCCTGGTGAATGATTTGGACCGATTGGCAGCCCTTGCTGGTATTGAGGATTCCTACTGGGACATTTTAGGCAATTTTCA
>CAZEFJ010000013.1:14006-18621 GCA_964511465.1 uncultured Hyphomicrobiales bacterium | reverse complement strand
GATTTGCCGGAAGGCTATCACCGGCTGAGCGTAAAAGCCGACGACTGGTCGGCTGAAGCGGCTCTTATCATTGCTCCGCCCCGTGCCTACATGCCGGAATGGCTTGAAAATGAAGAGCGCTTGTGGGGTCTTGCAACGCACCTTTATTCTCTACGGTCGGAAAATAATTGGGGTATCGGGGACTTTTCCGACCTTGCCGACCTAGCCCGCATTTCAGCCGGGTTCGGGTCGGAGGCGGTCGCCCTTAATCCCCTGCATGCGTTATTTCCGGCTTTTCCAGACCATGCCAGCCCCTACTCGCCGTCAAGCCGCCTTTTCCTCAACCCTCTTTACATAGACGTCACGGCGGTTGCAGAATTCAGGGACAGCCATAAAGTCCAGGCATTGGTTGGGACGAGGGACTTCGCCGAACGTCTCGACAAAGCCAGGGTCGGCGATTATGTGGACTATTCCGGTGTCAGTGCGATCAAGCATATGGTTCTGGAGCCGATGCATGATTTTTTCACCGAACACCATTCAGCGGAAGATCATGACGATTCCAGGCGCGCCGATTATGACGCATTCGTCGAGGAAGGGGGAACATCCCTCAAGCGTTTTTCCCTGTTTCAGGCGTTGCACGAACATTTTGAAGGAAAGCCGTGGAGCGAATGGCCTAAAGATTATCGACAGCCCGGCTCTGCCGGGATAGATGCCTTCGCCCGGGACAACCGGCGGCGCATTGAATTTCATACTTACCTGCAATGGTTGGCGGCGCGGCAACTTGCGGTGGCTGCTTCAGAACATTCCAGAGAGGGTATGAAGGTCGGCCTGTATATGGATCTGGCGATTGGCGCCGACCCCAATGGAGCCGATGCCTGGTGCCATCCCGACATTATCGTTCACGGGGCGCGCTTTGGCGCGCCGCCGGACGCCTTCAACATTCAGGGACAGGACTGGGGAATGCCGCCGCTTCATCCTGACAGGTTGCGCAACTGTGCCTATGAGCCCTTCATTGCAACGCTGCGTGCCAACATGCGCCACGCCGGGGCGTTACGAATCGACCATGTCATGGGGCTGTTACATTTGTACTGGATACCGCCCGGCGAGAAGGCCTCGAATGGTGCTTATGTGCGCTATCCCTTCGATGACCTGCTTGGCATTATTGCCCTTGAAAGCGTCAGGAACAAATGCCTGATCATCGGCGAAGATCTGGGTACGGTGCCGGATGGTTTTCGTCAACGGATGGCGGATGAAGGCATTTTATCATACAGGGTGCTGCGCTTTGAGCGCTACCCGGACGGTTTGTTCAAGCGCCCGGCGTCATATCCCTCACATTCCCTGACCACGTCAGCCACTCACGACCTGTCGACAATAAAGGGCTATTGGCTGGGGCGGGACTTGAAACTGCGAAAACAACTTGGTCTTTACGATTCCGACAGGGCGGAAAAAGAGGATGATAAATCATACCAAAGGGAAAAAGGCATGCTGATCGCCGCGCTCAGGGATCAAAACCTGTTGGCGGAACGGTTCCCTGATGGAAGCCTCACGGAAGACGAGATTATCCGCCATTTCACCATTGCCGTAGAGCGGTTTCTGGCGAGAAGTCCGTCTCAACTGCTGATGCTCAACCTGGATGATCTGCTTGCTGAAAGCGAACAGCTAAACCTGCCGGGAACGGTAAACGAATACCCTAATTGGCGGCGAAAATGTTCCGCCCCCCTGGAAGCCCTGGCCACCGACCCTTTTGTCGGTGACGTTGTGAAAGCCGTAAAATTGGAACGTTGAGGCTAAAGCTTAAGCGGCTCGATTTCCCATATCTCTTTCGCATAGGCGTGGATGGCGCGGTCAGATGAGAATTTACCCATATTGGCGACGTTGATAATGGCCTTGCGGGCCCATTCGTCGCAATCCATGAATGCCAGGTCAACCCGGTCCTGGCATTCGATGTAGGCGGCGTAGTCGGCAAGCAACATAAAATGATCCCCCCCTCTCAGCAGCGAATCGACTAACGGCCGATAGCGGCCTTGATCGTTGGTCGAGAAAAAACCATTGCCGATCATATCGATGGTGCGGCGCAGCTCCGGGTCTTCGTCATAGTGCTTCCTGGGGTCGTATCCGGTGGCGCGCAAGTCGTTGACCTGTTCGGTATCGAGCCCGAATATAAAGATATTGTCATCGCCCACCTCTTCCTTGATTTCAATATTGGCGCCGTCCAGGGTGCCGATGGTCAGGGCTCCGTTAAGCGCGAACTTCATGTTGCCGGTACCTGAGGCTTCCGTGCCTGCGGTGGATATTTGCTCCGACAAATCGCTGCCTGGTATAACATTCTCGGCGGTACTGACATCATAGTTGGGGATAAATACAACTTTGAGCAGCCCGTCGATTGACGGATCGTTGTTAATGATCTCCGCGACGTCGTTGACCAGCCGAATTATCAGCTTGGCCATCAAGTAGCCGGGGGCGGCCTTGCCCCCGAATATGACTGTCCGCTTGACTATACCGGCGTCCGGCTGATCGCGCAGGCGGTTGTAGCGGGTGATGATGTGAAGAACATTGAGAAGCTGGCGTTTGTACTCGTGGATGCGTTTGACGTGAACATCGAACATCGAATCAGGGTCGACCTCAATGCCCCTTCGTTCCTTGATGATGCGGGCCAGGTTTTGCTTGTTTTGTTTCTTTATGGCGACGAATTTCCTGCGAAACGCCGGATCTTCCGAAAGCGGCTCAAGTTGCTTGAGCAGGGACAGGTTCTTGGCCCAGCCATCGCCTATATGTTCGCTAATCAGTGCCGCCAGCTTTGGGTTTGCCTGCAACAGCCATCGCCTGGGTGTAATACCGTTGGTCATATTGACGAATTTATTCGGGAAAAACCGGTCGAAGTCGGCAAACAGGGTCGAGCGCAACAACCTTGTATGCAATTCGGCAACACCGTTTACCTTGTGGCTGGCGACGATGGCGAGGTACGCCATGCGTATGCATTGGTGCTCATCATCGACCAGCGACATATGTTTCAGCAGCCCGCCATCGCCGGGGAAGGTGTAGCGGACCTGCCTCAGAAAATGATCGTTGATCTGGAATATAATCTCAAGGTGGCGGGGTAGCACCACCCTCAACATTTCAATCGGCCAGGTTTCAAGCGCTTCGGGCAGAAGCGTGTGATTGGTGTAGGAAAAAGTACGGTTGGTGATACCCCAGGCCTTGTCAAAATCGTAGCCGTGCTCGTCGATTAGCAGCCGCATTAATTCCGGCACGGCCATCGCCGGATGGGTGTCGTTTAGCTGTATCGCCACTTTGTCGGGCAGTGAGTCCAGGGAATCCTGGTTTCTCAGATAACGGTTCAGGATGTCCTGGATAGAGGCGCTGACGAAAAAATACTCCTGCCTGAGACGCAGTTCGTGACCGGTCGCCGTTTTGTCGTTGGGATAGAGAACCTTGGACAGGTTCTCTGACGCGGTTTTGTTTTCAACCGCCTTGATATAGTCGCCCTCGTTAAAATAATTAAGGTCAAAATCCCGCGACGAGCGGGCCGACCACAGGCGCAGATTGGTCACTACCGGCGAAGCAAAGCCGGAAAACGGGACATCAAAAGCCATCGCCATGACTTCGTCGGCATCCACCCACTGGCATACTTCCTCGCCGTCGCCGTTTTTGAAACAGACGATGCGCCCGTTAAAGCGGACCGGGTAGATAATGCTGGGACGCTTGAACTCCCATGGGTTACCGTAACGCAGCCAGTTTTCGGGATGTTCCACTTGCTGGCCGTCTTCGATCTTTTGGGTGAAAATGCCATAATCGTAACGGATGCCATAGCCCAGACCCGGATAACTGTGGGTCGCCAGCGAATCCAGGAAACATGCGGCCAGTCTGCCCAGACCTCCATTGCCCAGCGCTGCGTCAAACTCGGATTCCTGTATTTCATCGAAGTTGCATCCCAGGTCCTCAAGAATTTTTCTGACCTTGTCATAGCATCCCAGATCGAGAAGTTTCTTGCTCAGGCTGCGCCCGATCAGGTACTCCATGGAAAGGTAATAGACCCGCTTTGCTTCGCTGTCGTAGAGCGTCCGCCCGGTCCTGATATAACGGTCGGAGAGGACGCCGCGAATCAGATAAGCGGTGGCGTAAAACCAGTCGCGTGGAGAGGCGAACGCCGGGTCCTTGCCGACATGCTGTATCATATAGACAAGCAGACCGTCCCGGATCGACACTTCGTCATCAAGGTCGACCAGCGAACTGTCCATGTAGGCGGCGCTATGTTTATGATGCGTCAGGGGCATCGGCTCACCATCGTTAAACCAGCTCCTTATATAGTGAAATGTACCTGTTAGCCGCCGTTTTCCAGCTAAAATCCTGTTTCATTGCGTTCTTCTGAATTTTTCGCCAGTTCTTGGGTTTGCCGTGCAACCGGACTCCGCGCCCTACTGCGTCCAACAGTTTCCCGGGCGTTGGCTCATCAAAAATAAAACCGGTTCCCGTTTCGTCCCCGGAAATGTCGAAAACACTGTCGGCGAGACCGCCGGTGCGGCGCACTACCGGCAGAGTTCCGTATTTTAACGCATAAAGTTGGGTAAGACCACAGGGCTCGAAACGGGACGGCACCAATATCATATCGGCCCCGGCCTGGATGCGGTGGGCCAGC
>CAZEFJ010000013.1:10907-13906 GCA_964511465.1 uncultured Hyphomicrobiales bacterium | reverse complement strand
AGAATCCCCCTTAGCACGCCGGACCTGGCGGAAAGCAGGCCGTCCAGGCCCTCACCCATTTCCGGTCCCTGAATCTCGCGGGCATAGGAAGGGCTGACCGTGGTGATCCGGTCTGAATACTGCAGCCCCGCCTTGATGTACGAGACCTTGCCGTAGTATTCGACGCCGTCAATGGTGAAATCTTCCTGCTTCAACCCGACTTTTGGCATGATATCGGGCTCGAAAAGTCCCTGGTAGTGAAGGTTGTGGACTGTAAAAACGGACGGCGAGGCGGTCTTGTAACGTTTAAGAAAAAGAGGAATCAGGCCGGTGTGCCAGTCGTTGGCATGCACTATGTCCGGGTACCAGCCGTTGACACCGTCCCGGCAGAGCCGTGCCGCCGCCATCGACAGCAGAGCAAAGCGCAGGTGGTTGTCGGGCCATAATTTTCCCTTTGCATCGGCGTACGGGCCGCCATCGCGGGCATAAAGGGGCGGGCAATCAAGCAGCCATACGCCGAGCCCGCTGTCGGGCATGCGGGCCGGAATCAGGCGGGCCTCGCCTAGCCCCAGTAGATTGCCCAGGCTCAAGCCGTCTTCCTTTGCCTCGACACGGTCCAGGGTCTCTGGATAAGCGGGAAGAATTATCCGTGGATCACAGCCAAGCGCCGACAGGGCCGCGGTCAGTCCGGATAATACATCGGCAAGGCCCCCGGTCTTGACCAGAGGATAGGCTTCGGAGGCAGCGAACAGGATTCTCAATTTCATCACCGGGTGTCATGATCCGATTGTACGAAAAGGTAAATTGGTCAATAAAAAAATATTACCTTTAGCGGCCTTGCAAGCATGACAGCTTTAACCAAAAGGTATATAATTCGCAAGCTTGACGGGGGTTCTGAAGTTCCGAATAAACCGCAAGGAATATCAGCCATGCCCGACGACGAGAAAACCGCCATAGACCTCAATGTAGCGCTCAAGAATACTTTGGCCCTGGTCCTGGCGGGGGGCAGGGGAAACCGGTTGCTTAACCTGACAGAATCCCTTGCCAAACCGGCGGTTCCGTTCGCCGGCAAGTACCGGATCATCGACTTTCCGCTCTCCAACTGTATTAATTCCGGCATCCGCAGGGTCGCCGTGCTGACTCAATACAGGTCGCATATTCTGATCCAACATGTGCAGCGCGGCTGGGGTTTCCTCAATGTGGAGCTTAAGGAGTTCATCGAGGTTTGGCCGGCCCAGCAACAGATCGACGATGAAAACTGGTATCGGGGCACCGCGGACGCCGTCTACCAGAACATTCCGACGATCGAGGACTACGGTACCGAATACATCCTGGTGCTTGCCGGCGACCATGTTTACAAGCAAAATTATGCCAAGATGCTGGCCCAGCATGTTAAACGCGGCGCCAAGGTGACCGTCGCCTGCGTCGAAGTGCCCATAGAGGAGGCAAGTAGTTTCGGTGTTGTCGGGGTCAACGATGATGACGCTATCACCAGTTTTCTTGAGAAACCGGACGATCCACCCTCCATCCCAGGTCGGCCCGGCCACGCCTTCGCTTCCATGGGCATATATATTTTCAATGCCGATTTTCTGCTCGACCATCTGCGTCGCGACGCCAACGTAGAGTTGTCCACCCATGATTTCGGCATGGACCTGCTGCCTTTCCTGGTCGGCAAGTGCGGGCTTTACGCGCATCGTTTCTCCAATAGCTGCGTCATGAACGAAGCCAGCGAAGATGCCTACTGGCGAGATGTCGGCACCGTCGATGCCTACTGGAAGGCCAACATGGACCTGATCGCGGTGACCCCGGCACTGGACCTTTACGACACCGACTGGCCGATCTGGACCCGTCAGGAACAGCGTCCATCGGCAAAATTCGTATTCGACAACGACGATCGCCGCGGCATGGCCGTCGATTCCCTGGTTTCGGCGGGATGCATCATTTCCGGGGGGAGTGTCAGACGTTCATTGCTGTTCAATAATGTGCGGGTGAACTCTTATTGCGTCGTCGAGGACTCGGTCATCCTGCCCAACACCGACATTGGTCGCAACGCCATAGTCAGGAAGGCGCTTATCGGCAACGATTGTCAAATCCCCGATGATATGGTGATCGGCGAGGATGCAAAGCTTGATGCCGAACGTTTCCATATTACCGAAAACGGCATCGTTCTGGTCACAAAGCCGATGCTTGAAAAGCTTGTCTCATAAAAAAACCGCATTTCATGACTAAAAGTCGCAGTCTGCACTGAATAAAGCTGCTTATATTTTATTCCTCCGCTTTCGGGCGTGATAGCAGACATTGACGCGCCCGTCCGGGCTAACGCGTCTTTTTCCCATTGACACCTGCAATTGATTATGCGAATCATTCGCAAGTGCATTATCTAAACAATCTCAAACCGAATGCAGCATTAAAGGAAGCACGATGAAAAGGTTTTTCCTCGGCTCGGTAACACTTTTTGCCTGCGGATTGATCGCCGGGACCGTTCTGGTCGCTAGCGGTTCAGCCTGGTCGCAGTCGGCCCCCGTCTGGCGGCCGCTGGCCGAAGAAATCGCGCGGATCATTGACAAGGCGGAAACGAGTTATCGGGCGGGCGACGCAAAGGCGGCGCGGCGGGCGGTGATAGAAGCCTATTTCGGTGTCTTCGAGGACCGCAAGATGGAGGCTGCGATGCGCACAACCATCGGTGCCAGGCATACCTATCTGGTCGAGAAGCAATTCGCCGAACTGCGCCGAAAGATCAAGAACGGAGAAAGCGCCGACAAGATACACCGCCTCGCCGAGGAGATCCGTATAGCCCTGCGCCGGGACGCCAAGGTTCTTGACCAAGCCGGGGTGCCGGCAGAGGTATTCAAGGTAAAACAATGATTTATCGTATAATCATAAGCCTGTTCATGGTCTTGTCGGTGATGACATCGACGCGATCCGCCTTGGCCGGGCAAGTCAATTTTTCCGGGCTGACCGACGCCATCGTAAGCAAGGGTGACGCCGTTATCGGCGCCTATATTCCCGAGAACGGGCCG
>CAZEFJ010000013.1:0-10807 GCA_964511465.1 uncultured Hyphomicrobiales bacterium | reverse complement strand
CATCGTAAGCAAGGGTGACGCCGTTATCGGCGCCTATATTCCCGAGAACGGGCCGGATACGGCTGACGCGGTTTCCTCTCTCTACTTCGACATCTTCGAGGGCAGCGGCATGGAGGCCGAGATCGGAATGCGAGACGCCGGTCTTAAAGCGGAACTGGAATCCAGGTTCAGCCGGGTTATCGGGCTGGCCTCTCGCGGGGCGGCGCGGGAAGATGTCGACAAGGCATGGGCCGACTTGCGGGGGCGCTTGAAAACGACGGCGCAATCGCAGCTTGAAGCCGGGGGCGGGTTCCTGTCGGCCCTGGTTCAGTCGTTCCTTATCCTGGTGCGTGAGGGGTTCGAGGCTATTTTGGTGATTACCGCGCTGATCACTTATCTGAGCCGGTCGGGAGAGACGGACAAGATCAAGGTCATTTATCATGGAGCAGGATGGGCTCTGGCGGCCAGCCTTCTGACCGCCTGGCTGATGACCTCGGTAATCAAGGTTACCGGAACATCCCGCGAGGGACTTGAAGGCGTCACCATACTTGTCGCTTCGGCGGTGCTGTTTTACGTAAGCTACTGGCTTATTTCCAAGCGTGAGGCCGACCGATGGCAGAAGTATGTCCGTGGCCAGGTCGACCGGGCCCTGTCGGGGGGCAAGTTGTTGAGCCTGGGATTCGCCGCTTTCCTCGCCGTATATCGCGAAGGTGCAGAAACGGTCCTCTTCTATCAGGCTCTGGCCGCCGGAACCAAGGGGCAATCCGTGGCTGTCGTCATCGGGTTTATTGCCGCAGCGCTGACCCTAGTCGCCCTTTACCAGGTGATGCGTAAGGCGTCGTTTAATATTCCCATGGGGGTGTTCTTTTCGGTGACGGCGATTTTTCTCTACTTCCTCGCTGTGACTTTCGCCGGCACCGGCGTCCTCGAACTGCAAGGTGCCAACTGGATTCCAGTCACCCCGTTGGACTGGGTGCCGCGAGTAACATGGATAGGTCTTTTCCCGACCGCCGAAAGCGTCGCCGCACAGCTTGTCCTGGTCGTGCCGCTGGTCGTTGCCGGGCTCATCTGGGGCCGCAACAAGTGGGTCTGCGCAAACGTGAAAGAGGACGATGCACAAACCCGTTAGCGACAACTTCCCCCCCTACAAATGCAATCGCATGGTGGATAACGGGTCCGCTTCGCGCCTTGGCTTGCTGGCCCGGAAGCTGGAGGCGTTTTTCGTTGTCTACCGCGACCATGTTGGCTGGGTCCACGCGTTTATGTTTCTCGGCTTTATCGTCCTGATCGCGGTGCCGCCATTGCTTCCCGATCCTCCCGAAGGTGCTACCCCGTTTTCCGATTTTACCGAGTTCGCGAACTATGTAATGTGGGGGCTGTGGTTCCCCCTGACGCTTCTTTCCGTCATTTTCACCGGGCGAAGCTGGTGTGGCCTTCTTTGTCCGATGGGAGCGGCCTCCGAGTGGGCCAACCGGAGGGGCCTCAAGCGCGCCATTCCGGGCTGGATCAGTTGGCCGGGAACACCCATCGCAAGTTTTCTGATCGTCACTATTTTGGGGCAAACGCTAGGTGTTCGCGATCACCCGGAAGCGATTGCCGAGATTTTCGGCGGCACCATGGCGGCGGCGATTATCGTTGGTTACCTCTACGGGCGGAACAAGAGGGCCTGGTGCCGTCACATGTGCCCGATCGGGCTTCTACTTGGCGTATTCTCGCGGCTTGGTGCGGTCCAGTTCGTGCCCAAGAACAAGATAGCCGGTGGCGATGTTCGGAGCGAGAAGGGCCTGTGTCCGACAATGATCGATCTCAAACGCAAGGAGGAATCCCGCCACTGTATAGAGTGCTTTCGTTGCGTAAGTCCCGAGGCGAAAGGCGGTCTCTTCCTGCGCCTCCGGCGTCCGGGGGAGGAGGTCGAGAATATTCGCCGGTATAATCCAAACGCCGCGGAAGTATGGTTTCTGTTTCTTGGCACCGGCATCGCATTGGGTGGTTTCCTGTGGCTCGTCCTGCCTTTTTACGAAAGTCTGCGTCAAACCGTGGGGGGGTGGTTTTTCGATTATGGATGGTATTGGATCGGCACCTCCGGCCCATCCTGGCTGATGGCGGTTCACCCGGAACGCAGAGAGGTCTTCATGTGGCTGGATTTCCTGATGATCGCCGGTTTCATGCTGGCCTGTATGATCGCGCTGAGCGCCCTTCTTGCCCTGAGCACGGCTGTCGCCGCCTGGTTGTCGGGGAAGGTTGGGGGTGACCTTGATCCCGACAAACGTTTTGTCGAACTTGGCTATCAGTTTGCCCCCGTGGCCATGGTCTCGCTGGTTATCGGGCTGGGTGGAGAGATGTTCGATATGCTGAGGCGAGCGGGCCTCGACGGCGGCGCTATAGGTTATGTCAAGGGCGGCTTTTTCGTCGTCGGACTGCTTTGGAGCATCTTTCTTGGATACCAAATTCTGGCCCGGCAGAATGTTCCGGCAAGTCGCCGGTGGCTCCCCCTCGGTCCCGGAGTTATGGGCAGCCTGCTGATCGCGGCGCTTTGGTGGCCGGCAATTTTCCCATCCTGATATTGATGCAATAAAAGGAGATATAATGAGCAAAATAACCTGTGTTTCAGCCGCCTCCATCGCTTTCTTCCTCACCATATCGGGGGCGGCGGTGGCCGGTGAATTGCCGATCGGCGATCCGCAGGAAAAAAACGGTATGGAGATTGCCGCAATTTACCTGCAACCGGTCAGGACGGAACCCGCGGAGCCGGTCTTGGGAAGGAGTGATATTCATCTGGAAGCGGACATCCACGCCGCCAAGGGCAACCCCAACGGTTTTGGCGAGGGCGAATGGATACCTTATCTGGAAATCGCCTATATGATCGAAAAGGTTGGCTCTGACTGGTCGGCCCACGGCTCTTTCATGGCAATGGTGGCCTCCGACGGACCCCATTACGGCGCCAACGTCGTCCTTGACGGTCCCGGTAAATACAGGATCGACTACAAGATCGTTCCGCCCCTGCGCAACGGTATGTACCGCCATACCGACAAGGAAACCGGGGTCGGTGAATGGTCGCCCGCCTTCAATGTAAACTGGACATTCAATTACTTTGGCACCGGCAAGAAAGGCGGCTATTAATCACCTGTTCGTAAACTCAAATCCGTGTTGCTTCGGCCCGGATGCCACTAAAAATTAGGGGTATTGCCATAAAATGAGGCGGATGGTTGATATCCTGAACTTTGTCACAAAAGTGTAATAAATCCGTCATAAAAGAGTCTTTCAGCGAATATATGATTCGCCCCGAATGGCGGGGTTGGCTCGCTATACACATGGGAATGAGAGCAGATATGATAAAAAGAACCATTATGCTCGGTGCCTTGTCTATGGCAGTATTTGCCGGGACCGCCGAGGCTCGAGATCAAATCCGCATCGTCGGATCAAGTACCGTTTACCCCTTTGCCACGGCAGTTGCCGAGACCTTTGGTAAAACCACAAAGTTCAAGACCCCGGTTATCGAATCGACCGGATCAGGTGGCGGATTAAAGCTGTTTTGCGCCGGTGCCGGTCTTGATACTCCGGACATCACCAACGCTTCGAGGGCGATCAAGAAATCCGAAATCGCACGCTGTGCAAAAAATGGCGTCAAGGAAATAACCGAAGTTAAAATCGGTTATGACGGAATCGTTCTCGCCAACTCCAAAGCCGCACCGGTAATGAGAATCTCACGCAAGCAGCTTTTCCTGGCTCTCGCCAAGGATACTCCCAACGGCAAGGGAAGCCTGCAGCCCAACCCCAATAAAACCTGGAGTGACGTTGACCCCTCGCTTCCCAACATCAAAATCGAGGTTATGGGACCGCCGCCAACATCAGGCACCCGCGACGCCTGGGACGAACTGGCTATAGAAAGTGGCTGCAAGCAGTTTAAATGGATCGCCGCGATCAAAAAGAAGGACAAGAAGCGTTACAAAGCCATCTGCCAGTCGCTTCGTGAGGACGGAGCATATATCGAGGCAGGCGAAAATGACGTGCTGATCGTTCGCAAGCTGGAAGCCAACAAGAATGCCTTCGGCATCTTCGGATTTAGCTATCTGGAGCAGAACTCCGATAAAATCCAGGGTGCGTTCGTAAACGGCTCCAGCCCCACCTTCGAAAATATTTCCGATGGCTCATATTCACTGTCGCGTCCGCTCTTCTTCTACGTCAAGAAGTCGCATGTGAGTGCCATTCCAGGGATAAAGCAGTACCTGGCCGAGTTCACATCGGAAAAAGCATGGGGTAGTGAAGGCTATCTTGCCGATAAGGGCCTGATCCCGATGCCGGACGCTGAACGCAAGCAATATCGCAGCGTCGTTCAAAGTCTGAAAAACAACATTATGTAATGATGAGTACGGTGTTGATATTGGAATATATAGATAGTGTCCCCATCCATCATCATCGCCGTAATAGCACTGTTGACCGTCTCGGGATTTTTCCTGGGGCGGTCGCGTGCCGTTAGCAGCGCTTCGGGTAATCCGCGGCGTCTTCATTCGCTGCCCCGACATTACGGATACCATGTCGCAATATGGTGCGGACTGCCATCGCTGGCCGTGCTGGTTGTGTGGCTGGGCATGGAACCTAAAATTATCGAAGCAATGGTTCTTTCAGGCCTGCCGACGCAAGCCGCGGGACTTGATCCGGCCCAATTAAATCTTTTGATGAACGACATCAGAAACCTTGCCTTCGGAATTATTATCAGCCAACAGCCGGACCCGTCGATAATTGCCGCCGCCAAGCATTATTCATCTCTTCAAAGCACCTTCGCTGTGGCGCTGGCGATGGTGGTTCTGTCCGTTGCAATTGCCGGGCTTGCCTATGGCAGGCAATTGATATCGCCCCAAATGAAGGCCCGTAACAAGGTGGAAACGGTGATTAAAATCACCCTTATCATCAGTTCCATGGTCGCCATTGTCACCACAGTCGGCATTATCCTGTCCCTGATATTCGAATCCATAAGGTTCTTTCGCATTGTTGGGCTTAGCGAATTTCTGTTCGGCCTGGAGTGGAGCCCGCAAATAGCATTGCGTGCGGACCAGGTTGCAAGTTCCGGTAAATTCGGCGCCGTGCCGCTGTTTTCGGGGACTTTGCTTATTTCATTTATCGCGATGTGCGTGGCAACACCGTTTGGCCTGATGTCGGCCATATATATGTCTGAATATGCCCATCCCAGGGTCCGAAGCGTAGTCAAGCCGGCTCTTGAAATTCTTGCCGGCGTGCCAACCGTGGTTTACGGCTTTTTTGCCGCTCTTACGGTTGCTCCGGCGCTTCACCGTATGGGGCTAGTCATAGGCCTGGACGTATCATCTGAAAGTGCGCTCGCCGCCGGTGTTGTAATGGGGGTGATGATAATTCCGTTCGTTTCGTCAATTTCCGACGATGTTATTTCAGCAGTTCCCCAATCCCTGCGCGAGGGCTCGCTGGGACTTGGCGCGACACGCTCGGAAACGATCAGAAAAGTAATAATCCCGGCGGCTCTTCCCGGCATTGTCGGCGGTCTTTTGCTGGCTGTGTCGAGGGCCATAGGCGAAACCATGATCGTTGTTATGGCGGCGGGAATGGCCGCCAACCTGACCGCCAACCCCTTCGCCGCGGTGACTACGGTTACGGTCCAGATCGTCAGCCTTTTGGTTGGAGATCAGGAATTTGACAGCGCCAAGACATTGGCCGCCTTTGCCCTGGGGCTTACTCTGTTTTGTATTACCTTGGTCCTGAATGTCATTGCGCTCTCCATAGTCAACAAGTACCGGGAGCAGTACGAATGACCGTCAAGGACAAAATATCGGCGGGGCTGGGACGCCGTAACGCGGCGGAACGGCGATTCAGGATCTATGGA
This sequence comes from uncultured Hyphomicrobiales bacterium, assembly GCA_964511465.1. GTDB lineage: Bacteria > Pseudomonadota > Alphaproteobacteria > Rhodospirillales > 2-02-FULL-58-16 > JAZFTA01. The sequence continues at coordinate 4,977 of CAZEFJ010000013.1, read as the reverse complement.
ATATCGGCGATCGTTGTCGCCCTGGCCTGTCTTATGTGGCTGTTTCTGACGATAATTTCAAATGGCTATTCGGCCTTCCAGCAGACCCACATTCGCCTTGAACTTACTTTAGACAAGGAACTGCTTGACCCGCAGGGAACACGTGATGCCGACGTTCTCTCTTCGGCCAATTATTCGGCCGTTGTGAAAAGGGCGATGAAGAAAGCTCTGCCCAAGGTCAAAGGTCGCAGTAATCTGCGTAAGTTATATAAACTGATAAGCAGTGGTGCTTCTTTTGAATTGCGTTCCATGGTTTTGGCCGACAATGATCTGATCGGGAAAACAATATCCGTATGGCTGCCCTCGTCAGACGATGTGGATATGCTGTTCAAGGGACGGATATCACGTAAAACCCCCGAATCGGACCGGCGAATTTCCGACCAGATGATTGGCTGGCTGGATACCCTCAACGCCGAGGGACTTATAGAAAAAAGATTCAATACCCGGTTCTTCACGGGAGGTGATTCCCGCGAACCGGAAATTGCCGGAGTTTTGGGTGCGGTCATGGGATCATTATTCACCATGGCGGTGACCCTGGCTCTGTCCTTTCCGCTGGGCGTGGCGGCGGCCATATATCTTCAGGAGTTTGCGGCAAAAAACAGATGGAACCAGCTGATTGAGGTAAACATTAATAATCTGGCGGCGGTTCCTTCCATCGTCTTCGGACTGCTTGGTCTGGCGGTGTTCCTGAACTTTTTCGGATTGCCACGTTCAACCCCCGTGGTCGGTGGCATGGTAATGGCGCTAATGACAATGCCGACGATAATAATTGCCGGACGGGCGGCGCTGGGCGGGGTGCCGCCGTCCATCCGCGAGGCGGCTTTCGGACTTGGCGCTTCGCCGGTTCAGGTGGTCTTCCATCATGTGCTGCCACTTGCCATGCCGGGTATTCTTACCGGCTCGATCATCGGTATGGCCAGGGCGCTGGGTGAATCGGCACCGCTTTTGATGATTGGCATGGTCGCCTTTATCGTCGATATACCCGGCAGTATGATTGACCCTGCGACGGTGTTGCCGGTGCAGATATATCTGTGGGCCGACAGCCCGGAAACTGCCTTCATCGAAAAAACCTCGGCGGCGACCTTGGTCCTTCTCGCTTTCCTGATAGCGATGAACCTGATAGCGGTTATTCTACGCGGCAAATTTGAAAAAAAATGGTAGCTTAAATGGATGTAGCAACGGCAATGGAAATAACCAAAGAAAAAGATACTGATGATTTATCGTCATCGTCGCCGGATACCGTGGAAATGACCGAAGAGCCTAGAATTTCATGCCGTGACGTCAATGTATATTATGGTGCGAAACAGGCTTTGTTCGGGGTTAATCTGGATATCAGGAATAATCAGGTTACTTCTCTTATCGGCCCTTCGGGGTGTGGCAAATCCACCTTCATTCGCTGTTTGAACCGAATGAACGACATAATTGACGGCTGCCATGTAAGTGGCAAAATTCTTCTCGATGGCGAAGATATCTATGGTGATGACATGGACGTGGTGTATCTCCGTGCCCGTGTCGGCATGGTCTTTCAAAAGCCCAATCCATTTCCAAAATCCATTTACGACAATGTCGCCTATGGCCCGCGTATTCACGGGTTTGCGACATCGAATAGTGAACTCGACGAAGCGGTTCAAACCAGCCTTGAACGGGTAGGGTTGTGGAATGAGGTAAAGGACAGGTTAAGCGAGCCTGGAACCGGGCTTTCAGGAGGTCAGCAGCAACGTCTGTGTATTGCCCGCGCGATCGCAATCGAGCCGGAGGTCATCCTCATGGACGAGCCATGTTCGGCGCTTGATCCCATCGCCACGGCAAGGATCGAGGAATTGATAGACGATCTCTGCAAAAACTACACCATTGTAATTGTCACCCACTCTATGCAGCAGGCGGCGCGGGTTTCCCAGCGCACGGCTTTTTTCCATCTTGGCGAACTGGTTGAATTCGATGAAACGGAACGGATATTCACCACCCCCAGGGATGAACGTACGCAGGGATATATCACCGGCAGATTCGGCTAGGGGAGGCCAACATGCAGCAGGAACATATCGTTAAGTCATTCGACGAGGAACTGGATTATCTGAACGGCATAATAATCGAGATGGGGAGTCTGGCGGAAAGCCAGTTGGCCGCAGTAATCGAGGTGGTAATCAGACATGACAAGAAACAGGCGGTACGTATCCGCAAGGCCGACCGCCGTCTCGACTCTCTTGAGGCGGAGGTGGATAAAACCGTGGTTCGTATTATCGCCCTTCGCCAGCCGGTGGCGGACGACCTCAGAACGTTGATCGCCGCGCTAAAGACCGCCAGCCATCTGGAAAGGATCGGCGATCATGTAAAAAACATCGCCCGGCGCAGCAAGGTTCTGTCCCAGTCGCAGGCAATCAGGGACGCTTCGCATTCCATCGCCAATATGGGGGAACTGGTCCAGAAGATGATCGCCGACGTGCTTGACGCCTACGTCAAAAGGGATGCCGACAAGGCCGATCTGGTCCGTCTAAGCGATGTCGAAGTAGATTTGTGTCATACCAGCCTGTTTCGGGAATTGCTTACATACATGATGGAAGATCCCCGCAATATTACGCCCTGTTCCCACCTTCTGTTCATCGCCAAGGACATTGAGCGTATCGGCGACCAGGTAACCAGCGTTGCCGAATTTGTCCATTTCATGGTGCATGGTAAGAAACCGGAGGAATCCCGTCCCAAGGGTGACAAGGCCAGTTCCGTAGTCGTCGATGTCGATGACGTAATAAGCACGGTGCCGACGCGATGAAATCCCTGATCCTGATCGTCGAAGACGAACCGGCTCAGGCTGAGGCGCTGCGTTACAACCTGGACAAGGCCGGGTTCTATACCATTGTTGCCAAAACCGGAACCGATGCGATCATTGCAATTGAAGAAAGACGGCCCGACCTGGCGATTGTTGACTGGATGCTGCCGGAACGTTCCGGGATCGAGGTTTGCCGTCATATCAGGAATAACCGGAATACCAGAAGTTTGCCGATCATCATGCTGACCGCCCGCGGCGAGGAAAGCGACAAGGTGATGGGTCTGGATGCCGGGGCCGATGATTATGTGGTCAAACCCTATTCACCCAGAGAAATCGTCGCCCGGGCCCAGGCCCTGTTGCGCCGGGCCAATATTGATGATGGCCGCGGGACGCTTGAATACGCCGGGGTCGCCATTGACACTGACACCCACAAGGTGACCCGCGACGGCATTCCCGTCCATCTTGGCCCGACCGAGTTTCAGATACTAAAGACCATGATCGACCGTCCGGGCCGGGTCTATTCACGAGACGCACTGCTGGACAAGGTTTGGGGTCGTGATATCAATGTCGAGGAACGGACGGTAGACGTACATATACGACGCCTTCGCAAGGCCCTTAATTCCGGTGACAAGACCGACCTTATTCGCACCGTTCGCGGGGCCGGATACGCTATCGACGCCGAGGAATAGTGTTTTTGCCCTATAGTGCCTGGGCTTGGCGCGGGCTTTCCTCTTCGTCGTCGGGCATGGCGTCTATTCGGGGCAGGATGACCTTTTCGGCGCGCCTTATATCGTCGGGATAATCAATTTCAATCCATGGCTCGCCGGAAATATCCTCGAAGCCGAAGGTTCCCGGCGGCTCGGACACCAGCACCTGACGAAAGGCCGCTTCGTAGGCGACTTTCAGTTCACCGTTATCGACCATGCTTTGTGCCACGTCCGCGGTCTTTGCCGCAATTGCCGGGGCCAGCCGAAGAAAACCCGGCCATTCGCCGACGAAATCAAAATCCCCCTTGATATTCTTGCCGAATTCCACCGGCAGTCCGTCGCGGATACAAAGACATGCGGGGTCTACGTCATGGTCGATAAAGCTGTCGAACATAAAACAGTTCTCGAAAGGCGATTCGATCAGGCGTCGGACAAAAGACGGGTGGTAAAGAAGGTCGGCGTCCATAAACAGGATATCGTCGCCGCCGCGCATAAAGTCACCGGCGCAGGCCAGGGAAAGGATTGGCCCTTCCTTGAAGCGGGGATTGAAAACATGCTCGACAAAATCTCCCTCGGCGGCGCTTGACGCCTCTGCCAGGACATCGTCCTTTTTATATCCGAGCACCAGCAAAAGCCGATCAATACCGAGACCTTGGAGAATTTCGACATGACGCCGCATCAAGGTCTTGCCGGCAAAGTCGAGCAGACACTTTGGCGGCTGATCATGTTCATTGCCGTAAAGACGGCGTCCCATTCCCGCCGCCAGCATTATAGCTTTCATTTATGCCTCACAAGTCAGGTTTCATGCGACGCAGCGTCTCGATGACGATGCTTGAATTTTTATCGCCCAGGCCGGATTCGATGGTCTGCCTGAATACCTTTTCCGCAGCCCCGCAGACCGGCATCGCCTGCCCCGCCGCAGCACCACTTTGCAATCCGTACGAGGCATCCTTGTGCCGCCATTTGGCGGAAAAGTAAACATCGTCGTGATCCCCCGACAACATCCGATCCGCCATATATTTGACCATTGGGCTGGCGACCGCGCCGCTGCTCAGCGCCTCGGCCACCTTTTCCATATCCAGCCCGGCCCTTTCCGCCGCCAGCATGCCCTCTGCGACGGCCACCGCCTGGGCCGCGCCGACCAGGTTGACCATTACCTTGTAGGCGGTTCCCTTGCCGATATCGCCAAAATGAATAATCCGCCGTGAGTATGCGGCAAGCATTTCGCGGGCGGAATCCAGAATCTTCGGATCGGCTCCGACAAGAAGGGTCAGACGGCCTTCCTCTGCACCGTCCGGGCCGCCGGTTACCGGGCAGTCTATGAAGCCATGGCCTGCCGCCTTGACAACATCCGCCAATTCGACGACCCAGGCCTGGGACAGTGTTGAGCTTTCGATGCAAACGGCACCGGCCTTGAGGGATGCCGACATTACCCCGTCGTCGCCCAGCCAAATCCGCCGCGAGGCATCA
>CAZEFJ010000012.1:10186-25351 GCA_964511465.1 uncultured Hyphomicrobiales bacterium | reverse complement strand
CCTGCCGCTGCGCCAAACAAAAACTGCACCGCCCTTCTGCGTGATATATTCCGCCCGGCCATAGCCACCGCCTCCTTGCAGGTTCGCACGACATACAGCGAGAAAATTTCCCACTATTTTTCAACTGGTGGCGGCTTATTTGGAATTCAATGGATTATTTTATTAAGCGGTCAGACCGGGAATTTTCGCCTTGGAAAATTACTTTCCTTCGATGCTTTTTCTCGCCCAGGCGGCGATGCCGGTAACCCCGGCGTCACCCCCCAGCTTGGCAACGGTAACTTTGAATGTAGCCTTCATCGACGGCATCACCCTGGCTTTCATGGCATCATTTACCTCGCCCTTGAATATTTCCGGCATTTCTTCGGGCATGCCGCCGCCAAGAACCACCACGTCCGGTGCCATAAGATTGACTACCCCGGCCATTGCCCAACCGATTCGTTGTGCCGCTTCGCGGACAATTCGTTCGATTGCAGTATCCCCCGCCTTTATCGCCCTGGCGATCGCACCGCTGCGGATGTTGGAGATGTCGGTTCCGGCGTCAAGCAGCATATTCGGGGCATCGCCACGGTAGGCGGCGGTGGCGCAGTTGGCGGCAACGGCCAGACGGCTGGCGTATGTTTCCAGGCATCCACGTTGCCCGCAACCGCAAAGGGGTCCGTCCCGGGTCAGTGGGATATGGCCTATTTCCATGCATGATCCGACCTTGCCGCGAATGATCGAGCCCTGATATACGCATCCGCCGCCGACTCCGGTTCCCGGGAACACCCCAACCACACAACGCGCCCCCCTTGCCGCGCCAAAGCAATATTCGCCGTAGACTCCGGCATCGACATCGTTGGCGATCACCACCGGGCAGCCAAACGCCTTGCCGACCACTTTGGCGACTTCGGCGTTGCGCCATCCCAGATTGGGCGTTTCAAGGATGATCCCCCTGTCAAGATCCAGCGGCCCCGGACAACCGACGCCAATTCCTGCCAGCCGACAAGGGTCTATGCCTGCATCATCAAGGGCCCGGTGAATAGTATTTACGATCCGTTCCAGACCGGCCTTGACGCCGATTCGGGCCTTGGTTTTTAGCCGCTTTCTGCCTTTTATATTGAATTCGCGATCAAACACGCAGGCCAGCATCTTGCTCCCGCCAAGATCAAAGCCGATCCAATGGTCCTTTTTACCAACCAATTTTCCACCGTTCTTTATCGGCTTTACTCCGAAGCAATCAGCCATCCGTTACGGCCGCTCTGTTTCACTTTGTACATCGCCGCATCGGCCTTGGCCAACAGGTCTTCCGGGGTATTAGCATGATCGGGGAACATAGCAATACCTATACTGCACCCTACTATCGCCCCGACACCATCGACCACCACCGGCTCTTTCAGTGCATTGAGGATATTCTCACCGACATGGGCGACATTATCGGTGTTGGCAATGTTGCCGAGTACGATGATGAATTCGTCGCCACCCAGACGGGCCACCGTATCGGACGCCCGCGTACAGGCCAGCAGTCTTCCGGCAACTTCTTTCAGCACCTCGTCTCCGACATCATGGCCAAGCGAATCGTTTACCGCCTTGAAACCGTCAAGATCGATAAACATCACCGCCAGGGTTTTCTTTTTCCGCCGCGCCCCGGCCAGGGCGACGACCAGACGGTCGACCAGCAAAGCCCGGTTGGGAAGGCCGGTCAGAGAATCGTGGCTGGCCATATGGATAAGTTTTTCTTCGGCCTGCTTGCGCACCGCCACCTCATCGGACAGTTGCCGAGTTCTTTCCAGGACACGACGTTCCAGGGTTTCGTTGTTTTCCCTAAGGCTCATCACCGCCTTGTTATGTTCGGTAATATCACGGGCCTCGATCATGTAATCCGAGTCCGGCCCAGGATCAACGGCGGTCACCGCCAGTTCCACATCAATGATATTTCCATCGACACGAAGAAGCTTGACCGGAAAAAGTTCCCCCTCGGCAATGACATGGCATATCCCGTCGGAGAAAAGGTCGCGATAGTTATGATGCACTATATCCGAAAAAGGATGGCCTATGATCTGATCTTCGGTCGGCAGTCCCAGCATTTTCAGGCCGGAATTGTTGATGAATGTAACTATCCCTTTCTCGCAAACGCAGATCAGGTCCAAGGCATTGTTTATCAAGCCTCTTAGCCGTGCTTCGCTGCGGTTTACAGCCTTTGCCATACGCACGGATTCGGTGACATTGTGAGCGAAAACGGTGAATGCCCCCTTACCCCATGCGGGGGCATGGAAGACGTTCATCTCGACGCCTATATCGCCGCCCGCAAGACCGATCAATTTGCATGGCAACGTCTCTTTGTCCTCGGACAGCGTGGCAAAAAGACCATCAACGGCCTGATAATATTCGGGGGCGATAAAATCGGCAAAATCGCGTCCGATCAGCTCGGCGGGTGTTGTCGCCTCGAGAATTCTTGCCCCGGCACCGTTTATGTAGATAATTTTGCCTTCATCGAAGGTACACACAAGATCGGATGACAGCTCAAGCAGATTGAACTGATCACCTGAACCAAGTAGCATATCGGGACTGTCAAACCTGTCCGACCCGCCCCTGTTTTTCCGTTCCTCGGGCATTGTGTCATCATAATACAATAACCGGATAGCCATCTACAGAATGTTGTTGCAGAAAGGTTGAAGGGATGGAAATTACAAAAGATTTTTTGATAACCACTCTGCTGGCAACGCTGATCGTTGCCGGTTCGACCGGGCAAGGGCAAAGCGCAACCTATCCCGAGCCGGTCGGGGCAAAGACAACTACTTCCGACCTGCTTCATCGCATCAGGGCTAAAAAATGCATCCGCCTGTTATCGGGCCGGACCGGAGACCGGCTGGCAAATTCATGCAATTCATGCCGCAAGGTTAACCTTTCCAGATCCCGTCCCGGCAACGCCGCCCCGGTCAATCGCAACTACACCATACCCGGGGATACCATAACCGACCTTCCCTTCCGCGGGCCGGGCCACACCAGGCTTCTTTCCGAAAGCACGTGTAACACACGTGCATCCAGAGAAGCGGTGAAGCGCCAATCCGGCGGCAAAGAATGCGCCCAGCTTTACCGCCCCAAAAGTTCAAAGGATCTGGCTATATTAAATACCTGCCTGTTGTGCCGCTCGGTGGTTGCCGAGAGAGAGGACGCAAGAGGGAGGAAAAAACGCCAGATGTTTTCGATTGCCGGCAAGTCCTTCGTCCCGCTACAGCCAAAAGGTGCGGTCAGGGTAAGAATAATTTCCGACAAATCATGCCAGTAATGGCAGGAAACCCTATACGGTCTTTGCCGTTCGCTTCGCCACCTTGCCACCTGGGCGGCGTTTGGCTGCCTTGGTATCCGGATAGTCGAACGCGGCCTTGCCATCCTTGATACTAAGCCGGACAAAACCACCCTTGGAAAGTTTGCCGAACAGCAATTCCTCGGCCAGGGGTTTTTTGATGTTCTCTTGGATGATTCGGGCCAGCGGTCGCGCCCCAAATCGTTTGTCATAGCCTTTTTTGGCCAGCCACCGACGTGCCCCATCAGTCAGTTCGATGGTCACATGACGGTCCAGAAGCTGGGTTTCCAGTTCGATGATAAATTTATCGACAATCCGTTCCATCACTTCCTCGGAGAGGATGGAGAACGGAATTACGGCGTCCAGCCGGTTGCGAAATTCCGGCGTAAACATCCGCTCAATCGCCTCCATGTCGTCTCCGCTACGCTCATCACGCTCGAACCCAATAGCCGGCTTTGCCATCTCGGCGGCTCCGGCGTTAGTCGTCATAATCAGCACGACATTGCGGAAATCCACGGACTTGCCGCTGTGATCCGTCAGCTTGCCGTGGTCCATTACCTGCAACAGGATATTGAACAGATCCGGGTGGGCCTTTTCTATCTCATCCAAAAGCAGAACCGAATGCGGCTGCCGGTCTATCGCGTCGGTCAGCAAACCACCCTGATCGAACCCGACATAGCCCGGCGGAGTGCCGATAAGCCGGGAAATGCTGTGCCTCTCCATATATTCTGACATATCGAAGCGGACCAGTTCGACCCCCATAATAAGTGCCAGCTGGCGCGCCACTTCGGTTTTTCCGACCCCGGTCGGGCCGGAAAACAAATAGCTTCCGACCGGCTTTTCCGGCTCGCGCAGACCGGCCCGCGACAACTTGATCGCGCTGGACAGCATCCCTATCGCCTGATCCTGGCCATAGACCATGGTCTTGATGTCCCGTTCCAGACTTTTCAATGCCTTGCGATCATCCGTCGAAATGCTCTTGGGTGGGATGCGGGCGATCTTGGCGACCACGTCCTCGACATCCTTGAGGGAAATGATCTTGCGCCGCTTTCCTTCCGCAACCAGCATCCGGGCCGCCCCGGCCTCGTCTATAACGTCTATCGCCTTGTCGGGAAGTTTGCTGTCATTGATATAGCGGGCCGACAATTCAGCCGCGCCACGCAGGGCCTTGGCGGAATAGGTAATTTTGTGATGTTCTTCGAAACATGGTTTGAGGCCGCGAAGAATTTTTACCGTGTCTTCGACGGATGGCTCGTATATGTCGATTTTCTGAAACCGCCGGACCAGCGCACGATCCTTCTCGAAGTGGTTGCGATACTCTTTATAGGTGGTCGAGCCCATGCACCGAAGCGCCCCCCTGGCGAGTGACGGCTTGAGAATATTGGAGGCGTCCATGGTCCCGCCGCTGGTTGCGCCAGCCCCTATAACAGTATGAATTTCGTCGATGAAAAGAATCGTATCGGGCATTTCCTCCAACGCCGAAATCAAACATTTAAGGCGTTCCTCAAAATCACCACGATAGCGTGTACCGGCCAAAAGTGCACCCATGTCGAGCGAGAATATACGGGCGTTCAAAAGTACATCGGGAACCTCCGCACGAACTATCAATCCGGCAAGACCTTCGGCAAGCGCGGTCTTGCCGACCCCGGAATCGCCGACATAAAGGGGGTTATTCTTGTTACGCCGACAAAGCACCTGGATGGTCCGCTCGATTTCCTGTTCGCGTCCGATAAGCGGATCAATTTTGCCTTCTTCGGCCTTTTGGTTGAGGTTTACGCAATATGATTCAAGTGCCTCGTCACCTTTTTTGACCACCGGGTCTTCTTCTACATCCTCGTCAACGCCTCTGACGACGTGAGGTTGGGAGTGCCCGGCAACCTTGGCAATGCCGTGGGAAATATAGTTGACCGCATCCAGTCGTGACATATCGTGGGTCTGAAGAAAATAAACGGAATGCGATTCGCGTTCGGAAAAAAGAGATACCAGGACATTCGCCCCGGTAACTTCCTCGCGCCCCGAAGACTGCACATGTATGACCGCGCGCTGAATTACCCGCTGGAACCCCGCCGTCGGCGTCGGCTCGACAACCTCCGGCATGACCATCGAGGAAAGCTCGACATCGATAAAATTCTTGAGATCACCGACCACACGTTCAAGATCGACACCGCAAGCACGCAGTACCGAAACTGCATCCGGGTCTTCCGTCAATGCCAGCAGCAAATGTTCAAGGGTAGCGTACTCATGACGATGCTCGGTGGCGATCATCAAGGCCCGGTGAAGTGTATGTTCGAGATTGCGTGACAGCATGACGGTTAGTCGTCCTCGTTTTTTTCTATAGTACACTGTAGGGGGTGTTGTTTCTTCCTAGCCAAACTCATCACCTGATTTACCTTGGTCTCGGCAATCTCGTAGGTAAAGACCCCACACATGCCAACACCGCGATGATGGACATGCAACATTACCCTGGTCGCATCTTCATCACTCATGGCAAAAAACAGCTTCAGAACATCGACCACAAATTCCATCGGGGTATAGTCGTCGTTCAGCATCAAGACCTTGTACATGGAAGGTTTCTTGGTCTTTTGTCTGGTTTTTACGGCCAGATTGGTGTGGCTGACATCGTCGTCCATGGGCGCCCCGTGATCTGGGGGCCTTCCACGCTTTGGGGTATCGGGGATGCTCATTAACGTCTGCCTCATATGTACATGACTTCCACACCCACTAATATATAGGAACATCCAGCCCTAAATCAAAGTCCACGACACCATCCGGTTGTTTGCCCGGCCAAAATAAAAAAAACGCCCGAAGGTTCGAAAACCTTCGGGCGCACGGCATACCGCCTAATCAGGGGGGGGGGAGAGATTTAGGCGGCGGCCTGTTTGTTGAATTTTTCGATCGCAAGGTTGATCCGGGAGCTGATCGGCGCGGCGGCCTTTTCGCCGGCACTGACCGTCAGTTCGGAAATTTTCCGGCTTTCACAAGCCAGCGAGTCGTATTTCTTTTTTGCCAGGCCGGTCTGAACGTCGGCCACTTCCTGGAAGGTTTTGCAGGCAAACAGCGCCTTGGTGGCAGCCATATTGACTTCAAGCGAAGACTGGGCATAGCCAAACCATATTTTGTTTATATTCTGGGCCGCGTCGGTCAGGACGGTGGCCGACTTTACTGCGGCATCCACATTGTCCTTGGAAAAGCCGACGATATCCTCGTATCCCTTTGCGGCATCGGCTCCAGCCTTGACTGCGGCTTCAACCTGGTCCCTGGTCGCGGCGACGGCTTTCTCGTAGTTCTCGGTGGCGGCATCGGTACCGGCCTTGACCGCTGCTTCAACGGTTTCCTTGCCGACGGCAACGGCCTCGTCGAGAGACTTGGTGAATTTGGTCTGATTCTTCTTGCTTGTATTCATGTTGATTACTCCAAACGGCTAGATCTGACTAAAACGTTTCTGGTGTGCCTTGGCATAACTATGTTGCAACGCACCATATGGCCTTAATATATAGCCCCACACAGCCATAAGTCAAGGTTTTTTGTGCAGTGCACAATAAATTATATAAATAAATAATCTATTATTTTCAATGCGTTGTATAATTAAGGCTAATTATTATTAAAAAATTCTCGCTATTGCACCCTAAATATCCCCCCAATCGGGCTATCTTTCGCCTATTAACCCTTTGTTATTGAGCAACGGGCTAAATTTATGGCCAAAGCTGCCGGTCCAGAAAAACTCATTTAGACGGTGCCGTTTTTTTTGGTTAAACTCGCGGCATTAAAATAAGGGGAACAGGGGAATACTCGCTTGGAAGCTGCATCCGGGAAAACAGACGGCAAGAGGGTGGCGATGCGTTTGCTGATGGCGTCCGTTGTTGCCTCGATGCTGGCGTTGTTCCCGTCCGCCGGGTTTGCCGGCTACGCCGCCATCGTAATAGACGCCAAGACCGGCCGCGTTCTTCATGATGTAAACGCCGACACCCTCAACTACCCGGCTTCACTGACCAAGATGATGACGCTTTACCTTGTCTTCGACGCCCTGAAGAATGGCCGTATCGGGCTGAATGACAATTTGCTGGTTTCCGCCAGATCAGCGCGCCAGCCGCCGACCAGCCTGGGATTGCGCAAAGGCCAGAAGATCACGGTTGAGCGGGCGATGCTTGCCCTGGTCACCAAGTCGGCCAACGATGTCGCCGCCACCATCGCCGAGGGCCTGGGCGGAAGCCAACGGAATTTTGCCTTGAAAATGACCGCCACGGCCCGCCGTTTGGGGATGAACAATACGACATTTCGCAATCCTTCCGGCTTGCCCCACCGGGGCCAGCTTTCAACCGCCAGGGATATGGCGACCCTGGCTCGGCGGTTGATTTACGATTTTCCCGAATATTACCATTATTTTTCGGCCCGCTCGTTTTCCTACGGCGGGGTCAATTACAAGAATCACAACAAGCTGCTTGCAACCTACGACGGTGCCGACGGCATCAAAACCGGCTATATCCGGGCTTCAGGATATAATCTGGTAGCCTCGGCGAAGCACGGCAACCGGCGGCTGATCGGGGTTATTTTCGGCGGACGTTCATCGCGTGCCCGCGACCGCCTGATGGCCAAGCTGCTGGACAAGGGATTCAGCAAACTTGGCGGCAATGCAACGACGGCCGCAAGCACCCCGCGGGCAAGCACCTCGCGTGGTTATGCCAGGACTAAGGCCCCCGTCAACAGCTCGGCGAATGGACGTTGGGCGATCCAGGTCGGAGCTTATAAACAGCTTACACCGGCCTACAAGATGGCCGAACGGGTGGCCGGAAAATTTCCCTCGCTTCTTGGTAACGGGCTTGTAAAAGTGGTGCCCCTGAAAAAAAATAATCGCAAGCCCTTGTATCGAGCCAGGATCGTTGGCATTTCGAGGAAGCAGGCTTACCGGGTATGCAGTCTGCTTAAACGCAGAAACATTGATTGTATGGAGATCGGCATACAGGTCGCTTCTCTGACCCAATGAATCGACGTCGAAGGTCAATCTCAAGGGTATAATCCGCTATGAAAATATTTCGCTGCCTGACACTTGCCATCGCCTTCATGTCGCCTGCCTTTGGAAGTTTGCAGGCCGGAACGGACATCCCTATCGACGAGTTCTTTGGCAGTTACAAGGGCAGTTCGATCTCGGAAAATGGCGAAGGCCTTTCGGCCCGCGACATCGGCGTTGTCATCCGCGCCAGGGAGAGGGGCTTCACCCTGGCCTGGAGTACGATTACACATAAGGCCAACGGGAAAACAAAGAACAAACAATATTCCATCGACTTCACCTCCACGGGGCGGAAAAGTATCTATGCCTCGGCGATGAAGACCAATAAATTTGGGGCTCGTGTTCCTCTTGATCCTCTCAAGGGCGAGCCATATGTATGGGCCAGAATAGAAGACAATACCCTTACGGTTTACGCCCTGCTGATCACCGACGAGGGTGATTACGAGATGCAGACCTATAACCGAACCTTGACCAGGGATGGGATGGAACTTGAATTCCTGCGTATATTCGATGGCAAAAAACTAAAGAGAATTACCGGATCACTAACCCGGACAGGGGACTAAGGCGGACTATCGACCAATCCAGGACAAAGACTTTTCAAGATACCGACGCCCATTTGACCGCTGCCATTCTCCATGTGCCATGATCACGCGTTCTGCGTTCCAGGCAATAACCCGATTTCGTGCAAGACGGCTTGCCCGTCGATTTAGAAATGTCAGTCGCCACTCAAGCGGCGCATACCCCCGACCCTCGACTATACCCCAGGCATATGCCAGCCACCTCTGCCAGGTCGGCCAGTTGGTCCGAAGGAAGTCATCGCTGAAATTTTCCGAAAGATCAGCCAGGATTGCCGTACGCGAGGGATGATGGAAAAACACGATCTCATCCATTAATCGGGACCCATTAAACCAGACTTGATCGAATTCTCCGTTCCATGCCGATGGCGGTGTGTCGCCCAACGGCTCTTGAAATGGCAGGTTTGAAATTTTGTTGACCGTTGATTCAGGCCCCCAAAGAAGGGCTTTGGGATAAGCGGCATGCCAATCAGCAAGGAAAAGATGATGTATCTTGTTTGGGCTGATCAGATGTTGCGGCGGTCCCAGCCGATCCACAGCCTCCTTCAGGGTGCCGGATAGTTTTATCGGCGACCAGACCCATAGACCGCCATTTGCCAACCTTACGACAACGCTTCGGGTAGGATAGGCAAAGCCGTAAAAATTGACCAGCTCACCTTCCACCAGCCATATGTCTTCGGCAATTTCTTCCAGCACAACCGCGGCCTCCGCGCCTGATAAGAGTAAAACATGGCGGCCCCAAGAGGGATCATTGAACGAGTTTGGCCCCTAGATCAACCCCGCCAGCGGCGATGAGGGGTCTGCGTATCGTTTTTTTGCCATCCTCCCGGCAAGATATGAAAGCCTGCCCGCCTCTATCGCCAACTTCATCGCCCGGGCCATTTTGACCGGCTTTGCCGCCCCGGCTATGGCCGTGTTCATCAGCACCCCGTCACATCCCAGTTCCATTGCCACCGCCGCGTCCGAGGCGGTGCCGACACCCGCGTCGACCAGCACCGGCACCGATGCCTGTTCGACTATTATCCGGATGTTTACCGGGTTAAGTATGCCGAGACCTGATCCGATCAGCGAGCCCAGCGGCATAATCGCGACGCAACCCATGTCCTCAAGCCTTTTGGCGGCAATAGGATCATCGGTGCAATAGACCATAACCTTGAAACCCTCTTTGATCAGAGTCTCGGCGGCGATCAGGGTTTCCGCCATATTCGGATACAGGGTCTTTTGATCGCCCAGCACTTCCAGCTTGACCAGATCCCAGCCCCCCGCCTCGCGGGCCAGGCGCAGGGTCCGCACCGCCTCGTCGGCACTGAAGCACCCGGCGGTATTGGGAAGGTAGGTGTATTTTTTGGGATCGACATAATCCACCAGCATCGGCTGTCCGGGATCGGAAATATTAACCCGGCGCACCGCCACGGTAACGATTTCGGCCCCTGACGCCTCTATCGCCTCGCGGGTTTGCTCAAAATCCTTGTATTTCCCGGTGCCCACCAGAAGGCGCGAGGCATAGCGTTTGCCAGCAACCTCGAAAGTATCATCGTCAGATCCGCCGCCGCCGATAAAATGGACTATTTCAAGCCGGTCTCCGTCGGCGACGGAAATTATCCCGTATTCCGACTTTGGCACTATTTCAAGATTGCGCTCGACCGCCACCTTGCGGGCGTCAAGGCCGATTTCGCCGAGAAGCCGCTCGACGCTTAGAGACGCATCAAAATTGCGCTCTTCTCCGTTTATGGTAATTTTCATTTTCAGGACTTGTCCGTATGCCGGTTGCTGTGGAAAATTGTTTTAACCAAGCCTAAACATAAGCAAAAGTGTACGTTACACAAGGCCGCCAGGCATGTTATAAATCACCATGACTTCATCAATTCTAATCATCAACGGTCCCAACCTCAATCTTCTTGGCGAGCGCGAGCCGGATACCTACGGCAGCGAGACCCTGGCCGATATCGAGGCGGCCTGCCGAAAGCGGGCCGACGGGCTGGGTCTTGAACTGGAATTCAGACAGTCGAACACCGAAGGCGATCTGGTGGACTGGATACAGCAGGCAAAAAAACACCATCACGGCTTGATAATAAACGCCGGGGCCTATACCCATACCTCGGTAGCTATACTTGATGCCCTGCTAAGCTGCGGGCTGCCGATCGTCGAGGTTCATCTTTCCAATATCCATCAGCGCGAGGAATTTCGTCACCATTCGTATGTGTCAAAGGCCGCTACCGGGATGATTACGGGGTTTGGCGGATATGGCTACGAGCTGGCCCTGGAAGCCCTTGCCAAGACCGTCTAGCTCGCATCATTGCACGATTGACAACATTATAATGCGGCGCTAACATGGCCTTATGAGTACTATCGTCCATAGCATAGAGCGTATACGTGCCTTTGCCGCAGCCAGGGGGTGGACAAAATCGCGCCTGGCCCGCGAAGCCGGGATGATCGACACTACGTTGCGAGATTTCCATAAAGATTCGTGGAACCCCACCGCCGAGACTATTCGTCGCATCGAGGCGATTATTCCCGATGATTTCTCGCTTGATAACAAGGAAGGCTTTCGATTGAACGTTCCCCGCAAAAAATCCGACATTGACGACGACTTGCTGTTGCTGCGCCGACTTGCCGAGCTGCTCAACGATACCGGTCTCGGCGAAATAGAATACGGTTCCGGGCAGTCCCGCTTGCGGGTGGTCGCCAAAAGTGGCCCTTCGACAAATCATATTATGGTGGATGGCATGTCGTCTTCCGCTGCCAATGGTCCGGCGAGGGCGGACGAGCCGGCCGAGACCGCAGATGCCGATCATCCCGGGGTAGTGGTCTCGCCCATGGTCGGCGTGGTTTATACCGCCGACGATCCGGAAGCACCGCCATTTACCAAGGTCGGTGACAAGGTGGATGAGGGACAAACCCTGCTTCTTATCGAGGCGATGAAGGTCTTCAACCAGATCAAGGCGCCGCGTTCCGGACGGGTGATCCGCATCATGGTCGGCAATGGAACGCCGGTGGAATTCGGAGAACCCCTGATGATCATCGAATGATATCGGGTAGGTAAAAATGTTCGACAAGGTTCTGATCGCCAACCGGGGAGAGATAGCGCTGCGAATCCTGCGGGCCTGCCGCGAGATGGGAATTCGCACCGTCGCCGTCCATTCGACCGCCGATAATGACGCGATGCATGTACGCCTCGCCGACGAGGCGATATGTATTGGCCCGCCACCGCCCCAGGACAGCTACCTCAACACTACGGCCATCCTCACCGCCGCGATTATATCCAACGCCAACGCCATTCATCCGGGATACGGGTTCCTTTCGGAAAACCCCGACTTCGCGACCATGGTCGAGGAACACGGGTTTACATTTATCGGCCCGTCGCCGGAACATATTCGCCTGATGGGCGACAAGATCGCCGCCAAGGAAGTAATGCGGAAAGCCGGGATACCGGTGGTTCCCGGCTCTGATGGTGCGGTGCACGGCATTGACGAGGCCCGACGGATAGCCGAAAAGATAGGCTATCCGGTACTGATAAAGGCGACCGCCGGCGGCGGCGGACGGGGAATGAGACTGGCGGCATCGTCCGGGGAACTGGAACAGGCGATGAAACTTACCGCCTCCGAGGCCAGGGTCGCTTTCGGCAATCCTGAAATATATCTCGAGAAGTTTCTCGCCAAGCCGCGCCATATTGAAATTCAGGTCCTGGCGGATCTTTTCGGCAATGTGGTCCACCTTGGCGAGAGAGACTGCTCACTGCAACGCCGCCACCAGAAAATTCTTGAGGAAGCCCCATCGCCGGCTCTCAACCTGGATCAGAGACTGGAGATCGGAGGAATAGCCACCGCCGCGATCGAAAAAATCGGCTATCGCAGCGTCGGCACTATCGAATTTCTCTACGAAGACGGCAGATTCTACTTTATCGAAATGAATACCCGCCTACAGGTGGAACACCCGATAACCGAGATGATTACCGGCTTCGATCTGGTCCGCGAGATGGTTCGCATTGCCGCCGGGGCACCGCTTGGTTACGGCCAGGAGGATATTAAATTTTCCGGCCACGCCATAGAATGCCGGATAAACGCCGAAAACCCAGACACCCTTATCCCTTCCCCGGGCCAGGTTGGCGACTACTACCCGCCGGGGGGGCTTGGAGTGCGAATCGATTCGGCTCTTTATTCAGGCTACCGGGTGCCGTCTAACTACGATTCGATGATCGCCAAGCTTATCGTTCACGGCGCCAACCGCAACGAATGCCTGATGCGTCTGCGTCGGGCCCTTGGCGAATATGTCATCGACGGGCTGGATACGACGATCAGCCTGCATCAGCGACTTACCACCAACATCGACTTCGTCAACGGCGATTACGACATTAACTGGCTGGAGAGATATCTCGGTCTTGACTAAAAGCGGAGATCTACGACTGACGCCGGAATTATTGCTCAGGGCTTACACCGCAGGCATATTCCCAATGTCCGATGGCCGCCATGATCCAGACATTTTCTGGGTCGAACCAAAGAGTCGCGGCATCCTGCCCCTGGACGGCATCCACATATCAGGCAGCCTGAAAAAAACCTTGAGGCGAAAAATATTCGAGGTCCGCTGCGATACCGCCTTTGAAGATGTCATCGTAAGCTGCGCCGAGGCTTGCGAAAGGCGGCACGACACCTGGATTAACGACGAAATCATTCGCGCCTATTGCGAACTGCATAAAATGGGGTTTGCCCATTCGGTCGAATGCCTGGACGACGGAAAACTGGTCGGCGGGCTGTACGGCGTTTCAATCGGCGGGGCATTCTGCGGCGAAAGCATGTTCTCTCGTACCACCGATGCGTCCAAGGTGGCATTGGTGCACCTGGTGGCGAGGCTAAGGCTGGGCGGATACCAGTTGTTGGACGTTCAGTTCCTCACCGATCACCTGAAACGGTTCGGAGCCATCGAAATTCCGGCCGACGATTACCTTGAGCGCCTGAACCTGGCACTGGAACGGAAAACCGTATTTAATTGTCGGATTTCCCCTTCAAAAGAAACGGAAATAATCGAATCTCTTCTATCCAGCATCAGCTAATCCGTTAAATAAAATTAACACGTTGTAATCAATATGATACTTTATCAACCTTCGGCTGATACATACGGGGATGCAGGGGCGCTAAATGTCAGAAAGTGAAAACTACGGCGAACAGGTGGACGGCGATTTCCTTGGTGAACTTGAGGATTCGCTTTCAACTATCGAAGTTTTGATCGGCAATATCCGCTCGGGTATTGTCTCCGGGGAAGACGGGGTCGATCGCATTTCAGCCGAGACCTCGCGCTTGCAACAAATATCATATTCCGCGGATCAGCCGCTGGTCGATTTAACCCTGCGGCGACTTAACAACTACATCGATTTCCTCGAACAGATGACAGAACAACGATTGTTCGATATCGAATCCTTCGTTGATATTCTCAGAGGGATACAGGAAGGCGAGATACAGTCCGATACAAACGAGGCCGAATTCGTTCGCTCGCTTCCGGTTCTAAGGCCCGTCGAAATCGAGGATCTGGAACATCTCGACCTGGAAATATTGCTGGTTGACCGTCAGCGCTCATCGGCCCGCATGTTCGAACGCGAGCTTAGAAGCTGCGGCTATCGGGTTAATATTTCGCTCCGATCGTTCGACGCCCTTGAACAGGCCGTACGAACACTTCCTGATATGATCATATCATCCTCCGAACTGGACGATATGAACGGTGCCGATCTGTGTCTTGCGCTTAGGGCTATCCCAAAAACCAGCCAAATACCGTTTGCCATTCTGACCAGTTACGATCGTGGACACGGGTCCCTGAAAACGCTCCCGGATAGTGCAATGCTAATCAGCAAGGGACCTGAATTCGGCGAAGGTCTGGCCAAGGCACTTAATAAATTTAAATTGACCTGAGCCACCTGCCGGCGATTATTCGGCGGCGGCGGGGTTTTCGGGCGCGGCCAGTGCCCCGTCGTTGGCAGCCCCGTCGTCCGCCCCCGATGGGACGTCCGGCACATCCCTGTTCCGGTTAACGCAGTCCTTGACCCAGACATCGTAGACCGGATGCTCCATCGCCGACAGGGCCGGGCTGGAGGCGAACATCCAGCCCCTGAACAGACTGATCGCGGCTTCTCCCTGACGAACCTCCCAGATATCCAGAAATGCCGCGCTTTCCGGGGGTTCCTCGGGCGGGCGCTTGTCACAGACCCGGGCGATGATCTCAAGAGAGCCAAAACGCACGACTTCGCCGACCGGGGCCTCGATCGACGAGACCCTGGCCGTCACCTTGTCCATGCCCTGCAACAGCGCGGTATCATA
>CAZEFJ010000012.1:0-10086 GCA_964511465.1 uncultured Hyphomicrobiales bacterium | reverse complement strand
GAACCGCCGGTGGCAAGGAAGATGATTTCGCCGACCTGATCTTCCAGCGAGCGGAAGTCCTTGGTCTTGGAGATAGTGCCGCCGACCTTTATGTATGTTTTCTCAGCCCCCGCCTCAAGCCGCACATACTTGCCGCCAAGCAAGCCGCCGCTGGCTATGGTGGCAACGGTGTCGACCGGCAGCTTGACACTGGAATTTATCTTCATCGTAACTACCGCATCGAAGGTTTTCGGGTCGAGACCGCGCCGGACCACAGAGCCAACCTTTATCCCGCTGACGCGAACGTCCGAGCCTTTCTTGAGTCCGCCGATCTTGTAAAACACGGCCGAAACCTCGTAGCCGTCGGCGGCCTTGACCTGGGCCATGTCGGAAGCAAAAAACACGAATATACCGGCAACCGCCAGAACCACGGCACCCATTACGGTTTCAATTGCATTTTTGCCCATCGCCTACAGCCCTCCCTTTTCGGTTTTGCCGTCTTGCTTTTTACGGTTGGCCTTACCCTGTGAAATTATAAGTTCAAGCAGATCGCTGACAACCACGGAATCCTGGGTGAAGGTTATTTCGTCGCCGTTGCCCAGGAATTCCTCACTGCCGCCGGGCTCCAACACGATGTACTTGCTTCCGAAAAGTCCGTCCGTATGAATCGCCGCCGAGGTGTCATCCGGCAATTCGATGCCGGAATCAATTTGCATCGCGACAATCGCGCGGTAGTTCTTGTCGAGACTCTCGCCCTCGACAAAACCGATCTTGATACCACCAAGACGCACGTCATTGCCCTTGAACAGACCGTCAACCCGGTTGAAGGTTGCATTTACCATATAGCTGCCGGACAAGCCCCCATCGCCCGACGCCTGCCGACCGCTGTATGAATACAGCATCGCCAATACCACCACGATAAAGATACCGCCGCCGACCGCGGTTTCGCGGTTTCTAGTCATCCGGGCTCCATGCCTGGTAATCGCTCGACGTTGCGGCACGAATTCCGCCCTTGATCTGGTGGCCACGGGGCCGATAGGCATCCACCGTTCCGGTCTGGTTGGGTCTATGCCCTTTTTGCCAGTCCCTGGCCTTGGCCGCGCTTTCGGTCAACGGGTTGGGGGTGGTATGATGCAACCACGCATGCCATTCAGGCGGCACGCTGGATGCCTCACCGGCACCCCTGTAAACAACCCAGCGACGCGGGCGTCCATGGCGGGTGTCTCGTTCGGTCTGGTAATAACGATTGGAAAATTCGTCCGTACCGACCAATTCCCCCTTCAGCCATGTATAAATTAGCGTGCCTATATGCATCCTGTACCTCACTGACAAAAGCCACGCTGAATATGGCATTTGCACGAATATACGTCTACCCCTTACGCCCCGGCGGCACCGTCGGCGGAAAAATTCAGGCGCGTAAATTAAGTGCATGCCAGCCACATATGGTGAGCGAGCCATAAAAAAACACAAAATGTTGTTGCGCCTCATATCCGCGTAAGCTACATATTGGGTGTCGCGAGCCGGGGGGACACAATATGTATGCATAAAACACCCCATAAGGACGCGATCCCGGAGAAGACCGGGGGGCACATAATAACTGAGCCAAACTTAAACTCAGAGCCATTTTTTAGGGGGTTTTATGAGAATCGACCGTCATTTCACCAAGCCGGGCAGCTCACCTTACGACAATTTCGACTTTACCACGATTTCCAGCGAAATAAGGAATCCCGACGGTTCTGTCGTTTTCCACCAGAGCGGCATTGAAGTTCCTGAATCCTGGTCGCAGGTCGCATCCGACGTTTTGGCCCAGAAATATTTTCGCAAGGCCGGAGTTCCGGCGAAGCTGAAGGCTGTCGAAGAAAACGATGTTCCTTCGTTTTTGTGGCGTCACGTAGCTGACGACGAGGCCCTGGCAAAAATAGCCAAAGAGAAGCGTTACGGCGGCGAGACCAGCGCCAGACAGGTCTTCGACCGGATGGCCGGAACCTGGGCCTATTGGGGCTGGAAAGGCGGCTATTTCGACAGTGAAAAAGACGCCCGGGCCTACTATGACGAGATGCGCTATATGCATTGCGCCCAGTTCGGCGCCTCCAACTCTCCCCAGTGGTTCAACACCGGGCTGCACTGGGCTTACGGCATCGACCGCCCGGCCCAGGGCCATCACTATGTCGATTTCAAGACCGGCAAGCTGACCCGGTCCCTGTCCGCCTATGAACATCCGCAGCCTCATGCCTGTTTCATCCAGGGCATCGAAGACGACCTGGTCAACGAGGGCGGGATCATGGACCTCTGGGTCCGCGAGGCGCGACTGTTCAAATATGGATCGGGAACCGGAAGTAACTTCTCTAAATTACGCGCCGCCAGCGAAGGGCTGTCGGGTGGCGGCAATTCGTCTGGCCTGATGAGCTTTCTTAAAATCGGCGACCGGGCCGCCGGAGCGATAAAATCCGGCGGCACGACAAGACGCGCCGCCAAGATGGTGATCGTCGATGCGGATCATCCGGATATTGAGGAATTTATCACCTGGAAGGTCCGTGAGGAACAGAAAGTCGCGGCCCTGGTAGCCGGTTCCAAGACCACCGAAAAGCATTTGGACGACGTAATGAAAGCCTGCCGGGAAGGAGCCGGCAATGGTGCCGCCGAAGGCAATGGTGCCGCCGAAATCGATGAAAGCCGCTTTGACGCGAAGAAAAACAAGGCCCTGAAGACGGCTATAACCGCCGCCAGACGGGTTATGATACCGGAAAATTACATCCAGCGTGTGATCCAGTTTGCCCGTCAGGGATTTAATGAAATATCATTTCCGGTATTTGACACCGATTGGGACTCGGAAGCTTACCTGACCGTATCGGGACAGAATTCCAACAATACCGTGCGAGTCACCAGCGGATTTATTAAAAAAGTCCTCGACGACGGCGAATGGGAACTGATCCGCCGCACCGACGGCGGGGTCGCCAAGCAAATAAAGGCCCGTGATCTGTGGGACCAGATCGGCTATGCGGCGTGGTCCTGCGCCGATCCGGGATTGCAGTTCGATAGCACCATAAACGAATGGCATACATGCCCCAATTCCGGGCGTATCAACGCCTCCAACCCGTGTTCGGAATATATGTTCCTTGACGACACGGCGTGCAATCTGGCGTCGCTTAACCTGATCTCATTCCTTGGCGAAAATCAGGCTTTTGATGTTGACGGTTTCAGCTACGCGACCAGACTGTGGACGCTGACGCTGGAAATTTCCGTGATGATGGCCCAGTTCCCGTCCTCAAGGATTGCCGAGCTGTCCTACAAGTTTCGCACTTTGGGGCTGGGATTTGCAAATATCGGCGGCTACCTGATGGCCCAGGGCATTGCTTATGATTCGGACGCCGGGCGCAATATATGTGCCTCCATATCCGCCCTTATGACCGGAAAATCGTACGCCACTTCCGCCGAAATCGCCGGCGAAATGGGAGCCTTCTCCGATTTTGAGAAAAATCGCCAGCCGATGATGCAGGTTATCCGCAACCACCGTCGCGCCGCCCACGGAGAGAAACAGGGATACGAGGGCCTGTCGGTGTTGCCGGTGCCGATAGACGCCGAGGCGTGCCCGGATAAAGAACTTGTCATAGCGGCAGCCGAAGCATGGGATATGGCGTTCGAGCTGGGTTCCAAACACGGTTACCGCAACGCCCAGGTTTCGGTCATCGCACCGACCGGAACCATCGGTCTGGTAATGGACTGCGACACCACCGGCATCGAGCCCGACTTTGCCCTGGTAAAGTTTAAAAAGCTGGCCGGAGGGGGGTATTTCAAGATCATCAACCGGATGGTCCCGGTCGCCCTGGCCCGGCTTGGCTATTCGGAACGGCAGATCGAGGAAATGGTCGGCTATGCCACCGGTTATGGAACGCTTAAAAACGCCCCGGGCATTAATCATGAGGCGCTCCGCGC
Source organism: uncultured Hyphomicrobiales bacterium (assembly GCA_964511465.1). Classification (GTDB taxonomy): domain Bacteria; phylum Pseudomonadota; class Alphaproteobacteria; order Rhodospirillales; family 2-02-FULL-58-16; genus JAZFTA01. Next base: position 6,174 of record CAZEFJ010000012.1, on the reverse strand, counting down.
CAAGGGCTTCAGCAGCGAAGCCATTGAGGCCGTCGAAAAAGGATTGGCAGAAGCATTCGACATAAAGTTCGCCTTCAACAAGTGGACTCTGGGCGAAACCTTCTGCACCGAGACCCTGGGCCTAAAGCCTGAACAGTTGGACGAAATGTCGTTTGACATGTTGTCCGCCTTGGGTTTTCCCAGGGACCAGATTGACGCCGCCAATATTTACGTCTGCGGCGCAATGACGCTTGAGGGGGCACCCCATATCAATGACCGGCACCTGGCGGTGTTCGACTGCGCCAGCCCCTGCGGTCGTTTGGGCAAACGCTTCCTTGGCAGCGAAAGCCACATACGGATGATGGCGGCGAGCCAGCCCTTCATATCCGGGGCAATTTCCAAGACCATTAATATGCCCAACGATGCCACGGTTGAAGACTGCAAGGATGCCTACATGCTTTCCTGGAGCCTCGGCCTTAAAGCCAACGCCCTTTACCGGGACGGATCGAAACTGTCGCAACCGCTTCAGGCGATGATCCTGGATGAGCGGGACGGGCTTGATGATCCGGCCGAAGCGATAGCGGAAATAACCGAGGCGCCTTCGGCCGCACGGGCCCAGGTGGTGGCCGAACGGATAATAGAACGCTATGTCGCCGAACGTCATCGCCTACCGTACCGACGTAAGGGTTATACCCAGAAAGCAGTCGTCGGCGGTCACAAGGTTTATCTTCGAACCGGCGAGTATTCGGATGGCCGAATCGGCGAGATATTCATCGACATGCACAAAGAGGGGGCGGCATTTCGCAGCCTGATGAACAACTTTGCCATCGCCGTGTCGATCGGTTTTCAATACGGCGTGCCACTGGAAGAATTCGTCGAGGCCTTCACCTTTACCCGGTTCGAGCCGTCGGGAATGGTTGAAGGAAACGAAACCATAAAAATGGCGACTTCGATAATTGATTATATATTCCGCGAATTGGCGGTCTCTTATCTGTCCCGCAACGATCTCGCCCATGTTTCTCCCGAAGACCTGGCCCACGACAGTATCGGCAAGGGCGAGGACCAGGGGAATATCGGCGGCTCAGCCGATGATCAGGCTGCGGGAGCAACTATCAGCCGGTTTGCCAGCAGCGGCTTCATCCGCAGCAAGCTTACGGTTATCAGCAGCAATAAGGATTTGGGTGCCGTCGCGAATGTCGCATTGGCAAGCGGCGGTGGTACCATGCAGTCGGTATCGGTAGAAGGCCATACGGAATCCCTGAACGTGTCTTCAGTAGTTATGAAAAATACCGACCAGCGTCTCGACAACATGCGTGAGGCAAAGATGAAGGGATACGAGGGGGATTCCTGTTCCGAATGCGGGAACTTCACCCTGGTACGCAACGGCACATGTATGAAGTGCATGACCTGTGGAACAACCAGCGGGTGCTCATAACGGGATCGAATTTCAAGCCTTCCTCCCTGGGAAACCTGGGGCGCATTCCGAAGCCGAAAGGCCTAGGGAGCGCCCCTTCTTTTTATCCGGAACACCATCAAATAATCATAAAATAAAACAGGGCTTATAAAATTGGCCTTTCCTATCTAGTGTTTGGATTGTAACTTCATTCTGAATTACATCCTGGGCGTATGCACTCCCCCCTTTTATGGACCTTATTATAGATGGGCGAAAAACTTAGTTTTTACATTGTTGACGATGACCCTGACGTCATCGAGTTCATGGCCGAGCTGCTGAGGGTGGATGGCCATTCAATTGCCTCCAGCACGGATAGCGGAAAAGCTATTGGCGAAATTACGAAACTGAAACCGGATTGCGTGCTGACCGACATTATGATGCCCGGTATCGACGGCCTGGAACTATGCAAAACTCTGAGAGAAAACAAGGACCTGGCCGCCACCAAAATTTTGATTATTTCATCCAAGTCCTATGAATTCGACCGCAAGCGGGCCTTCGAATTCGGTGCCGACGGGTTTATCCTCAAGCCGATCAACCCTAAAATATTCGCCGAAAGGGTCTACCGGGCGACCGAGGACAAGATAGACGTAACCTTCTGGGGGGTACGGGGAACCCTGCCGGTGCCGGGAGAGGGCGCGGTACGCTATGGCGGTAACACCTCATGCGTAACCATAGAGTTCCCCCGCGACCAGTTCTTTGTTTTCGATGCGGGTAGCGGCATAAAAAAACTTTCGGATCATCTGCTGGCGCAAAGGCGCAAGCGTTTTCACGCCTCGATTTTCATATCCCACCCACACTGGGATCATATCAATGCCCTGCCGTTTTTCATTCCCATGTATGTCCAGGGGAACGTCTTTGATATCTATGGTTCATCGCATGGCAACCTTTCCACCGAACAGTTGATCTCGGCCCAGATGGACGGGGTTTATTTCCCGATCACCATTCATGAATTCGCGGCCAGCGTTTCCTTTCACGACCTCAAGGAGGAAACCATAGAGATCGGCAATATCACAATCAAAACGATGCTGCTTAGCCACCCCGGTTACTGCCTGGGGTACCGGGTCGAGTATAATGGGCGTTCGGTATGCTATATTACCGACAATGAACTTTTTCATGACGATTCGGAATATTTCGATCCCTCCTATGTAAAAAAGCTGGTTCGCTTCGCAGAGGGGGCGGATGTCATGATTACCGATTGCACCTACACCGACGAGGAATATGCGACAAAGGTCGGATGGGGCCATTCGCCGGTCAGCGAAGTTGTCAATATTGCCGATAAGGCTAACGTCAAGAATCTCTACCTGTTCCACCATGACCCCAACCAGTCCGACGACGACATCGACGCCAAGCTGAAGGCGGCCAAGGCATTGCTTGAAGAAAAAGGATCGACAACCAACGTAATAGCCCCTTACGAAGGCTGTGTGGTAAAGGTATAGAGTGCCAGACGGTCTGTAAGCCGGGTTTTGTCCCCGCCCTTTTAAGGGGAAGGGGGATGGCCATTCATCTGGGACGTTCGTTACCGAACGCCTCACGCGACCTACCCGGACGACGACGCAAAAACACGCCCGACGGACAATATCCATCATGCCGTCCCTATTTGGTCTTGCTCCCGGTGGGGTTTACCATGCCGTTCCCGTTACCGCGAACGCGGTGCGCTCTTACCGCACCCTTTCACCCTTACCTCCGGACCCTGCGGCCCGGATCGGCGGTTTGCTTTCTGTGGCACTTTCCCTGGGGTCGCCCCCGCCGGCGGTTAACCGGCACCGTGTTTCTGTAGAGCCCGGACTTTCCTCACCGGGGCAAGCCCGGCGCGGCCATCCGACCGTCTGGCAAGCTAAGGGTAATACTTACCAGACCCACGTCAAGACAGCATTATTCCAGCACTGCAACCTTATACCAACGGCCCTAAAGTCTTCTGGATATCCTGATCTTTTCCCCTGGCGGAAGCGGCTATCTTGGTATCCTCTTTCAGAATGTGATTAAACAGCCATTTTTTCAGGAATTTACGGAATTGGACGAGGTTTTCATGATTGCGTTCACTGCGCCATACTTCCGCGTGATCGAACATATCGGTGATAAGTCTCCGATGGAGGTTACGATGTTTTTCAATGCCAGGATAAGCACAAGCCACCATTATTGCTTCCTCTCGCTCGAAGTGACAGCGGGTGTAGTCAACTAGTTCTCGTATAACCTCGTCCATATCATCATGGCCCGTTGATCGGTGCATGACGCGGTTCAGCATGGAAATAAGAACCTGATGATCCTTGTCTATGGCATCGACACCGATGCGCATGGTTTCCGTCCAGATCATCACATCTTCATTAGAGGCCAGGGGAAGATCGACCCAGAATGTGCTGCCGACATTCTCTTCGCTTTCAAAGCCGATCCGGCCGGCCATCCGTTCGACAAGCAACTTGGTCACCGCCAGACCTATACCCGTGCCCTCTCTGGTTATCATAGGGTCTGCGCCGAGGCGGTCGAAGAGATTGAAAACGCTTGAATTGTCCTCCTTGGCTATGCCTATGCCGGTATCCGTAACGGATATGCGAAGATAGCCGCAATCGGTTTGCCGCCGCTCGATGGTCACCGTTCCTCCATCCTTGTTGAATTTGACCGCGTTGGAGAGAAGGTTGATCAAGACCTGCTTGAAACGGGTATGGTCGGTAAAGAGAATTACCGGCGAGGCGTTGCCGAATTGATTGATTATCTTGATGTTTCGCTGCTTGCCAAGCGGGGCCGTCAAACTGACGCAGTCGGCGATGACTTCATTTGCTTCCACATCGTTCAGGGAAAGATCAAATTGGTTGGCCTCGACTCTCGCCAGATCAAGAATTTCGTTGATTAGTTTGAGAAGATGTTCTCCGCCTTCAAGGATGCTCTCGACATGCTCGTTTTGGCCCGGCGAAAGGGGATTTTTTGGATCGAACTGCATCATCTGGGCAAAGCCAAGAACGGCATTGAGGGGCGTTCGCAGCTCGTGGCTCATCGAGGCAAGAAACTCAGATTTGGCCTTGTTGGCTTTTTCCGCCACTCTTTTGGCCTCCAGCATCGCCTCTGCCACCTTCTTGCGCTCGGTAATATCCAGAATAATGGCAACAAAGACCGGCGGCGTTTCCAGCCGCATAAACTGGATAAACGCCTCGATGTCATAGGTCGAGCCGTCCTTGCGTCGGTGGGTGGTTTCAAAGGTGAGGTTTTCGGCCGCCCCATCGCGTAACGGCTTAATAAGCCGTTCAAAACTTTGCTGCGTAAATTCAGGCTTCAAGTCGTACGGCGTAAGCAATTTAAGTTCGTCGATGGTGTAGCCAAGGTTTTCCCGCGCACCACGGTTGATGGTAATAAACCTAAATGTTTCAGCATCGAACATATAGACCTCGTTAACCGACTGTTCGACAATTCGGCCCAGTCGCATGCTTCGGTCTTCGGCTCGCTTGCGATCGGTGATGTCGATAATGCTGACCGGGATTGATCTAAATTCTTCCACCGTTTCCGGTATCTGAAACGAGATTATGGCATTGATTTCATTTTCTCCATCAAGGCTCCGAAATACCGCCTCGGACCGGAACGCCTTATGCTTGCCCCAAATGGCAAACAATTCGTCAATGAAAACATCCATTGCGTTTGGACCAAAGGTTTTGTCTATCCGGTAAAGAAATTCATCTTCCGTTTCCGCCCCGAACAGCTTGAGCGTTGCTTCGTTAACATGAAGCACGTTGACCATGGCGGCCAGTTCCGAGGCGGCTTTTTCGTTGTCTTTCAGATAGCCGCGAAGATCGGTTACTCCATCAAGGTGGAGCTGATCCAGGGTTTTGCGAACTTCCGACATGTCTTCGTTCCATATGGATATCTCGGCATTTTCGAAAAGTCCCCTGAAGCGGAGTTCGCTTTCCACCAAGGAATTTCGAATAGCGTAATCATCGGTCACGTCCCTGAATACCAGCACGACGCCGGTTATGTCGCCGCTATCATTGCGAATGGGTGCCGCTGAATCAGCAATCTGGTATTCGACCCCGTCCCTTGCGATCAGTATGGTGTGGTTTGCCAGGCCGACAATTTCACCGTTTTCGAGAACCTTGTTGACCGGATTGAAGGCCCGCTCCCTGGTTTGGGAGCTGATTATATGGAATACTTCCGTCAGCGGCCTGCCAACCGCATCACCGGTTTCCCAACTGGTCAATTTAGCCGCCACCGGGTTCATACTGGTAATATTGCCGGAGGTGTCGGTGGCGATAACCGCATCGCCAATAGAAGACAGGGTGGTGCGAAGATTTTCTTCACTCTTTCTTAGTTCCATGGTCCGGGTGGCGACTTCACGGCGCAACCAAATGGCAGAGACCCAGGCGACGCATAAAAGAATGATGACACCGCCACCGGCCCAGAATATCCATACCGGAATGACTTCCTTGACCGGATCCTTGAACCAATGCGCATGTATCTTATGGTATCGGGACAACGGATCATTTTTCTGACTTGAGATAAAAGTGTCAAATGCCGATAAAATGTCTTTGCCGGTCCCTTTCGGGGCGGCAAAGCGAAGTTCAACGGGGTCGAACTCGATACTTGTGGCAATGGCTTTATATTTTGATCCACCGAAAATATGAAAAGTCCTGGCGACAACGCCTAATTCCGCAGCACCGCTATCCACAAGTTCCAGTACCTGATCGTAGCTGTTCGCAGTAATTTCTTTAAAGCTGAAGCCAAAAGAGCGGGATAATTTTTCAAGAGCGGCAGTATGAACGGCT
>CAZEFJ010000011.1:22649-26110 GCA_964511465.1 uncultured Hyphomicrobiales bacterium | reverse complement strand
CGCGCCCCCGGCGGTACATGGTGGCAATCCTTACCCGCGCCTTGGCATCACCATTAACCGCAAGAGGGATGAATTCGGCTAATGCAGCCTTGAAATCACCCTTCCCGTAAGCCGCTATGCCTTCATCGTAACCCGCATAACCGGGGCCAGCCGATACGGCAGCCATGAGCGCGACCATTGCGGGCACCGCAAAGATAACATTTTTCATCTTTCATCAGCCTTTGTCATGGAATGCCATCGCATCAACTGTCTGAGGAACCGTCGTCCGAGCTGCCATCCGAGCTGCCGTCATCGGAAGATTCGCCGTCGGAGGAGGAGGAACTATCATCGCTTTCGCTTTGGTCATCGTCTTCAAAATCAGAGGAATCTTCGCCGTCGGAACTGTCGGACTCATCCTCGGTCGAACTAACCTCTGTATCGCTCACCCCGGCCCCGCCGATATAACTGCTAACCGTACTCAGAGTGTTGTTGAGGTTGCCGCCCAGCATGGTCAGGCCAACCGTCGCCATGACCGCGGAAAAAGCTAAAATTACGGCATATTCAATCGCCGAAACGCCGCGAGTGTCGCGGCAGAGATGTCTGGCAAGACCTAACAATTTATACATCGCGGAACACCTGTTCAATTTTCGCAATTAATCCTGAAACTAGAAGAAACCCCTTTTTCTGGTCAGTTCTTCGATATTTTTCTTCGCCCTGGCGTTGCCTTTGCTTATCGCCAGTTTGAACCATTTTTTTGCCTCATCCTTGTTCCTGTCGACCCCCTTGCCATACTGGTACATAAGGCCGAGGGCATTGAGAACGTCGGATGACGTTTGCCGGTCTTTGACAAGGAATTCGCGGGCAAGCTTCCGGTATTCACGGGAAGTTCCGAATCCGTCCTCTTTGATCATCGCCTCAAGATTTTTTTGGGCTCGTAAATCTTTTTTGGTAATTGCCCGGGATGTCCATTTGATCGCCTCGAGACTATTTTTTTCAACCCCCAGGCCATTAAAATAGAGGAACCCCAAGCTTGCCTGGGCGCGGGCGTCGCCTTTTTCAGCCGCCTTGCGATACCATTTTGCCGCCTCTTTGTAGTCCCGCGAAACACCCAGGCCGGACTCGTACAGAAAGGCAATATTCCCCTGAGCCTTGACGTCTCCCTGCCCGGCTGCCTTGCGATACCATTTCGCCGCCTGTTTATAGTCTCTGGTTACGCCCTCGCCGAACTGATACATGATACCAAGACTTCTCTGGGCCCGTCGGTGGCCCTGAACGGCGGCTTTACCGTACCACTTGAATGCCCGTTCGACATCCTTGGCGACACCCCGGCCTTCCCTGTACATATAGGCAAGATTGTGCTGGGCCTTGGGATTGCCCTGCCCGGCCGCCTTGCGATACCATTTGACCGCTTCCAGGTCATCCTGGGGAACGCCGTAACCGAACTGGTACAAAATTCCCAGGCTTTTCTGGGAAAAGGCATCACCCTGCCCGGCCGCCTTGCGATACCATTTTGCCGCCTGTTTCGTGTCTCTGGCGACGCCAAAGCCTTTTCTGTACATGTAGGCAAGGTTGTGTTGGGCCTTGGCATAGCCTTTGGTCGCCGCCGCCATGTAATACTTGACCGCCTTACGGTAGTCCCTGGGCACTCCGCGTCCAAACTGATAGCGAATACCCATGGCGGTCATTTCTTTTGCCGTTCCGGCGATATTTCCCACCTGCTCGGACAACTGCAAGGCCTCTGCCGGGGCGTTCTCCATTTCCTTTAACACCCGCCATTCCGCCCTGGCTATCTGGCCCTTGGACATTTTTTCGGCAAGTCGGTCCAGCTCCTTGCCTGCCACCCGGTCACAGGCGTTACGGGCAAGAGACAGCCACTTGTATGATTGCACCACATCCCCGGGAACGGGAAATCCGGCTTTGTATATACGCCCCAGGTTCGTCCGGGCCGAGGCATTGCCTTTTCTGGCCGCGATCTGAAGCCATTTAATCGCTTCTTCATAGCCCGGCCTGACTTTGCCCTTGCCGTCATAGGCAAAGACCGTTTCCCGTAACCCGGCGTCGGCAATGCCGTAGCCCCCCCTGGCGACCATACGGAGACGAATGTGTCCGGTTTTGTCCGCAGCGCCTTTTTTCGCCCTTGCAATGGTCTGCACGCCGAATAGCGCAATCCCCAGATTATTGGCGGCTTCGGCGCTGTCCCGCTCGGCCGCCCGGCGAAACAGTTTCAACGCCTGTTTCCCGTCCTTGTTAACGCCACGCCCAAGAAAATACATAAGGCCAACGATATTTTGGGCCGACGGATATCCCTTATCAACGGCTATTTGCAGCAATTTCAAGGCCTTCCGGTAATTCCTGGCAACCCCCCTGCCCTGGTAATACATGGCCCCAAGATTGACCTTGGCGGGGATGTAGTCGGCATCGGCGGCGGCGCGATAAAATCCGGCAGTCTTGGTAAAGTCCTGCTTGAAACCACGGCCGTATTGATACATCAGGGCAAGACCATACGCGCCGACGGGCTCGCTCCGAGCGGCGAGTGATCTGAACCCGATAAAGGCTTTTTCAAAATCACGGCTAACAAAGGCACGGACAGACTGGCTCGCGATATTCTCAAGCGGCGGCAGGCTAACGCCGAACGCGGTTCCGGTGCGCCGTATCCGGTTCTCCATCCACCCGACAAACCGGGGAAGACCCGCCGACATCTCCTGCATCGACACCTTCACCTCCGGGCCGCCGCGAAGCGGTAATTTTAAAACATTATCAAGCATCATCCGGGCCCGGAGAGACCCCTGCCTGGCGGCGAGACGGTATTCCCTTAATGCCTTGTCGATGTCCTGGGATACGACTTTTCCCGAATGGTAAAGAAGCCCCATGCCGAACAAGCCACCGGGCGCCCCACGATCCGCCAGCGGCTTGAATATGGCCAGGGCGGTTTCATAATCACCGCCGGCAAATGCGGCATACCCGGCGGCGACGGATTTATTCATTTCAGGCGGCATTGAAACGGGGCGACAGCCAACCACGCCTGAAAGTTCGGCCAGCGCCTTCCTCGCCTTCGGGCTTCCCCGGAAAGACGCATTACCGAGAAACAGCAACGCCCTTGGCACCCCGTTAACGGCGGCTTTTTTCAGCATTTCTATGGATTTTTCCCGACGCAGGCCGCCCTCGGAAAAATAGATCAGTCCCAGCTTCATCCGGGCTGCCGTCAATCCCTTGTCAGCGGCAAAGGCATACCAGTTCACGGCCTCTTTCAGGTCGACACCGACTCCCAAGCCATGCTGATACATGTAACCCAATTTGTATTGTGATTCCGCGTTATCCTGGACCGCGGCTCGCTTGTACCAATGCCAGGCCATGGAGAAATTTTTGTCGACACCCCGGCCGGTGAAATAGGCATCGCCAAGAAAATTCTGGGCAGCCATATCGCCACCATCCGCCAGGACGTTAAGTTCAACCAGCGCGGATTCGCCGTCCCCCTTGTCGAA
>CAZEFJ010000011.1:20667-22549 GCA_964511465.1 uncultured Hyphomicrobiales bacterium | reverse complement strand
GTGGCTTGACGCATAAGTTCCGGCATCTCCAGCTTTGATCCCTTGCGATGCACTTTTTCCCCCAGCCAATTCATCAACGGGCTGAAATCGCCTTCCGCTATCGCCGGAACAATCCCCGGATCGTCCCGTTTGGCAGCCGCGAATATCTGCGCCGCGGCAATCGCGCCAAGCGTATAGGTCGGGAAATAGCCGAAGGTTCCGTCAAACCAGTGAATGTCCTGCAAGCACCCCTCACGATCGTTGGGCGGGGTTATTGCCAGCATTTTTCCCATTCCCTCGTTCCAGGCGCCGGGCAGATCGGCCGGGGAAAGATCGCCTGAGATCATCGCCCGTTCCAGCCGATAGCGCAAAATTACATGCGCCGGATAGCTCACCTCATCGGCATCCACCCTGATAAAGCCGGGCTTTACACGGGTACTGAGACGAACCAGATTGTCGACGGACCAGGCATCGCCTTTGCCGCCAAAAGCATCTTTTATTATCGGTGCGGCATAGCTCAGAAATTCTCTTCCCCGGCAGACCTGCATTTCGATCAACAGGGATTGGCTTTCGTGGATGCTCATGCCCCGCGCCTGACCCACCGGCTGACCGCGCCACGCCTGGGGCAAGCCCCGTTCATACATCGCATGGCCGGTTTCGTGCAGAACCCCCATCAGAGCCGGGGCAAAGTCATTTTCATCGTAACGGGTGGTAATCCTGACGTCATCCGGAACCCCGCCGCAGAATGGGTGCAGGCTGACATCCAGACGCCCATGCTTGAAATCAAAGCCCAGCGTCTTCATCAGCCGGACACCAAGCTGGCGCTGTTTGTCGATTGCAAACGGTCCCTTGGCACGGATCGGTGGCGGATCGAGTGCCTGGCGTTCGATTACCTCTCCCATAAAACCCGGGAGAAAATCCTCCAAGTCCTTAAACACAGGGTCTATGTCGCAGCTGCGACCGCCCGGCTCATATTCGTCCAGAAGCGCGTCGTAGGGCTCAAGCCCCAGCTTTTCTGCCTTGGCCTCGGCCGCCTCGCGGACGATCCCAACGAGACTGTCGAAAGCGGGCAGCACGGCACTGAAATCGCTGTCCAATCTGGCCTGGCGCCAAATTGTCTCGCATCTCATCCCGGCCCGGCCAAGACGGAGGACCAGCTCTTCATCAAGAGCATTGGCGTGGTTCCAGCCCCGCCGCATCTCGCGGACATTGGCCGCTTGCCACCGATCCAGGGAGCCGTCGGTTTCCGCCGCATCAAGAAGCTCGCCGATCTCGGGGGCGGTAATTATCGAATGGCATACCGCCTTGAGAGCGCTAAGTTGATCCTCTCTTGCCCCGGCCCCGCCGCTCGGCATCATCGCCGCCCAGTCCCAGTGCAGCATCGCGGCAGCGTCCGAAATATTGGCCAGACGGGCAAACCGTGACACCAGCTCTGAATAGTGCTCGGCGTGTTTCATATTTACAGGATTATGAATAAGGCTCGGTCGACCAGCAGAAATACGAAAATAAGGAACAGGTAGAAAATTGAATAAAAGAACATTGGTCTGGCCGCCGTCCCTTCATCATCACGCAGGACGCGGACCATGTGGTAGGCGAAGCCGATACCAAGAACACCCGCCGCCACACCATAAAGCAACCCTGCAAAGCCCAGGTAAACCGGCGACAGAGTCGCCGGCAAAAGAAGAGCCGTATAGAAGGCCATCAGCATTTTGGTTTTTTTCTTGCCCGCCACCACCGGCATCATCGGCACCCCGGCATTTGCGTAATCTTCGTTGGAAAACAGCGCCAGCGCCCATGAATGCGGCGGGGTCCACAAAAAGATAATGGCAAACAGCATCCCGGCCTCGGCTCCGTATTCGCCGGTCGTGGCAATCCAGCCGATCATCGGCGGGAACGCCCCGGC